>CAYHSR010000009.1:0-13519 GCA_964359335.1 uncultured Gammaproteobacteria bacterium
ATGTAAATATTGCATTTATCTTTTGGATCAATAACTATCGCGTAAATAAACTTGCCATTCATCGCCGCCACCGCCTGCCAACTATCACCGTTATCATAAGAATAATATAATCCTTGTCCGCGTGAACCCAAATAAAAAGCATTAGAGTCGCTTGGATCGCGCGCAACTACATAAGTATTGACGCTACTGATATTTTTAACCCCCTGTACGGTTGGATAAGCGGAAATGGCTTTCCATTTTTCACCTTTATCCTCGCTTTTAAACATACCTTTTACACCTTGGGCTTGATTAGAAAAACTGACACAACTGACTCCAGTAGTCATTATCAAAACAAGTAATGAAGCCAAGAGTATCAATTTATGTTTATACATATTTACTGTGTTATGGAATTAAATATTAACAATGTAACAAAATTTCTTCCAATACCAAGCCTGAATTAACATTTTGCCGCAATAAAATTTTTGCCTGCGCCATAAAATCAATAAACTCAATAGTTTTTTTCTGGATGGTCCGAGGGCGTTCTGATTCCACCATATTCAATAATGCCTTACGCCAAATAATCTGCCAGTCGCCAATCGCTCGAGCTAACTTTTCTTTATCCACGGTTTTACCGGAAAAAAATTCGGAACAACTTTTTACTTTTTCGTTAAAATGCGAGTGAATCATTTTTTGCCAACGTTTTTTTTCGTCTTCATATTTAATTAACAATGCCGGATTTTGTTGTAAATCAACGACCCGACCTGGCAAACCTAAAGCAAATTCAGTTATAGCCTTTATTCCTGGATGATCAACACCTTGGCTGATTAGATAATTAGTTATTTCTAAATTGCTAACCACGGAAAAATAAAATAACTGGCAACGCGACCGAATCGTGGGTAATAACAAATTATCATCAGTGGCAAGTAAAAAAAACACTAATTTTTCCCCGCCGTCTTCCAAAATTTTGAGTAAAGCGCTGCCGGATTCGGCATTTAAATATTGCGCGCCATCAATGATCGCTAAACGGTACCCACCGCTCCAAGATTTTCCGCTTAAGCGCGTTTTTAGATCTCGTATTTGTTTGATACTGATGTCTTTTTTTAATTTACCGGTCTTTTCATCTATCTCACGCCGTAAATAGCAATAATCTGGTGATACCGCCAATTTGGCCGCCTCAACTCCCAACAACTTAGCCGAAATAATCCGAGCGAGCGTCTCTTTGCCTACTTGTTTAGGACCGACAAAACAATAGGCATGCGATAATTGACCAATTGCAATCGCTTGGTCAAAAAATTCCACTATCTTTGGGTTGCCGATAAAAGACATAATCTAATTATAGCAAAATAGTGATTTTTAAGCAAATAAATTCATTACGCGCCAAATACTCTCCCCTGCTTTTTCCCAGCTATAATTTTTTACCCTTTCCAATCCTTTTTTGATCAGCATCTCTTTATAATTTTGATCTGTTAACAATCTGAACATTTTCTCCGCTATTTCACCGGGATTATTATACTCCGCATATTCCACTGCATCACCGCCAACTTCTTCTAAAGAATTTCCGCGTGAGGCGATCACCGGACAACCACAGGCCATGGCTTCCAAAATCGGCAGACCGAAGCCCTCATATAGTGAAGGGAAAATAAATATTTCGGCGTTTTGCAACAAGATTGGCAATTCGGATTGATCAACATAACCAGTCAAAATAATATCATCTTTATAAGGCGAGTTATCAATTTCTTTTTTAATTTCTTGAAAACCGATGCCGTGAGAACCAACCAAACATAATTTAAGATTTAAGATTAAAGATTTAAGATTTCCAGTCACCTTGGACTTTAATAAATTAAAGGCCTGAATAATTTTTTGAGTATTCTTTTTTGACTCAAGTCTCCCGATTGAGAGTAAATATGGTTTATCTATTTTAAATTTTTTAAAATTAAAAATTGAAAATTGATTGGAAATTGAAAATTGAAAATTGAAAATTTTGTTATCATATCCCCAAAACACCACCTTAATTTTTTCCTTATCAAACTCGTAATATTTTAAAAACTCGTTTTTACTAAATTCAGATGGGGTAATTATGAGTTTTGATTTTTTGGCCACCAACCAATTCATGGCGCGTAAATACCAACGACTACCCCACCAATATGCTTTAGGAAAAGCTCGAAAAGCGCTGTCATGGACAATGGTAATTGTATTTTTGGAACTGATGAGTGGAACCAATTGTCCTGGAACGAAAAAAATATCCGACTTATTAAACAAAAATTCCCACGACAACCGAAACTGACTCCAACCTTTGAAAAACGGCCAGCGCAAAATTTTAATTGACCAATTGATATTTGGCAAAACCGCCAACTCACCGCTTAACGGCTGATTGGTATACAAAATGACCCTCACATTTGAGGGTATCACCTTTTTTAATGTCTGAATCAAATAATAACAGACATTTTCTACTCCGGTCCGATTTTGTTTATTGGCATGCGAGGCCTCTATGGCAATTAACATAAGTAATTTATTTGGTCGCCAATATGCTTCTCTTATAATTATCCAGATTATCCAACGCGATGCCTAAACCTTTAGCAACGCACAACAACGGTTCTTCCGCGATATAAGCAGCTACGCCGGTTGACTGAGTAATTAGCTCGTCAATATTTCTTAATTGAGCCAAACCACCGGTTAAAACAATTCCTTTGTCAATCACATCAGCCGATAATTCTGGCGGGGTTTTAAACATCACTTCTTTGATCGCGTCAACTAATTTTTCCAAATCACGATGTAGAGCCTCGGTGACATCGTCTGAATTAACCGCCAAAACCTTTGGCAAACCACTGATCATGTCTCGCCCTTTGATTTCCATTTTCAACGGAGTCTCCATATACAGCGCCGAACCAATTTTAATCTTCATCTGCTCGGCCATACCATCGCCAATCGCCAAATTATATTTATGTCTAATATATTCCACAATCGCTTTGTCAAATTTATTTCCACCGATTTTTACCGATCCCCAAGACACAATTCCACCCAAAGAAATTACCGCGATCTCGGTAGTACCGCCGCCGATATTAATAATCATGTGCCCGGAAGCCGCGCCAATCGGAATATCGGCGCCAATGGCGGCCACCAATGGTTCTTTGATAATGTAAGCGGCTTTGGCGCCGGCGGCAATGGTCGCGTCAATCACAGCGCGTTTTTCCGTTGATGTTATACCAGCCGGAACCGCGATCATTACCTCGGGACGCAACAAATGCACACCGCCCAAGGCTTTATTGCTAAAATAACGAAGCATAGCCTCAGTTACTTTATAGTTGGCAATCACTCCGTCTTTCAATGGCCGTTCGGCTATAATCGTATCTGGTTCCCTACCAATCATATCCCGTGCTTCCAAGCCGACGGCTAAAATTTTATTATCTGATTTGGAAATTCCCACTACGCTCGGTTCATCAACAATAATTCCCTTTTTGGGAACATAAACCCGCACATTATTGGTTCCTAAATCAATTCCAATTTTTTTGATAAACATAACTCATTAAAACATTAAAAGAACATTTATTTTAACATTTTCACTTGAAAATCCCTATCTACCTTTAAATCTGTCTGCAAAGTATATATATTATTCCCGACATCAGAAGTTTTCTCGCTTGGACTGGCAAAATTTAGCCGTCGGCCAAAATCTAAATCCAAACTTAGTTTATTGTCTATCCCGCCCAATTGTTTTTGAACATTTAAACTATACTCGCCTTTCTTAATTTGAGCAACTATATCTTTAGACAGATAGAATTGCCATACCAATTCGCCGGTGTTTTGCGGTTCAATTGAAACAAAAGTGCCAAACCACTGTTTGCCAAATTCCTGACCCTGATCCACCTTTTTATCACCACGCAAATTATTTAAAGACACTTGTTTATATTCACTGCCCAACGGCGCATAAATACGAGCATAAGTGCGATAACGAGTTGTGCGCCAATCAAACACCCCGTTGTGAATATATTTCATTTTAACCGTTGCCAAATATTTATTTTTGTCCGCTGCTTTAAAACCATAACTCAATTCTCGCTTCAACGCGGCGTCGGTCTTCAGCGCTCCCAAATTGGCGTCAACCCATAACAAATAATCACCATTGGTCTGTTTCACCCGGCCACCCATATCTTTATAATCAATAATCTGTTGCGTGTAAGTATCATTAGAATAAAACAGCAACTGTTTTTGCGCCAGCATATCGACTGTCAATTTGGTATAATTGGCCCAGCGCAAAAATACATCTACCACTAATTTTTTAACCATCTCCGCCATAATCCCCTCCATGATTTGTTTTCTGGATTTAAAAGCAATCCCTTTATTTTTAAAATTATATTCCACTTCATACTCCAGCTCTTTGGTAAAATTACTACTGTCAAAGGTAATGCCATCATATTTAAACGGTCCTGTTAATTTTAAAATTTCTTCAAAAACAGTCGGAGTAAATCCAATCACCGCGTCAATATTGTCGGCCATGACACCGTTAGAACTTTTATAGGTGGCTAATGTCATCTGTGTCGAGCTGGCAAAATCCGGCCACCAATTACTATCTCTAAATTCCAATGATTGTGTGGTTAAGAAATCGGCAATCGGCTTGGGAGAAGCAATTTTATTATAGTGAACCGCCAAATTCTCAGTGCCATCAACATGAATTATTTGCGGCGAACCTTTATCCATTTTGACAATGGCATAAGTGCCGATAAAACCGCCTCCAGGCCGAAGTTCTGTATTGTTTAAAAATAAAATTAAATAATTTTTTACCTCATAAAATCCAAGGGCATCTTTAAATATATCCGACACATTATCAACCGTGGAGCTGTTGATTGACGCTTGGTTGACCGTAAATTTTTTAATAATTGAACCAGCCGCTTTTTGCATGATTTTTTCTTTTAAATTTCCATTGTAAAACCAAAAAGCCAATCCAACGCCGGTGATGCCGAATAATAAAATAATAATCAATAAAATATAAATAAATTTTTTCATGACTGTGTTTAATTTTTTTTTAATATTTTTAGCATATTTTTCTAATATTCTTTATCGCCTATCGTCTTTTCACCGACACATTAAAACCTAAATATTTTCCCAGCATTAAGTGAGTAACGGCATCAATGCAAGGAATAGCGGATAAGAAAATCATTGAAACCGGCAAAAGAATCCATTGTAAAATCATATAACCATAACGATAGGGCGAATAAGAATTCGGACGGCGGGGCAAAACCAACATACTTAAAATAGCCGACACCATCAACCCTAACATGGATAATGTCATTAATATCTGCAAAATATACGGCGCGCTAAAAAATAATAAAGTGTTGCTTGTACTATCACCGCTCCAATTAATCACCCGCAGCGGCAGTTGGCCGACAATGGTAATGAGAATGGCAACAACTCCCCAGCTCCATTTTCCTTCCCATTCGTGAAAAATTTTCATAAATTTGTCCGCTAGCGAGATTTTTTTATTATTCCTTAAATTCCACAAAAGATAGGGGATATGTTCGGTTCCCCACGCCCAACGTCGTTGTTGATAATATAAATTTTTTAAACTTTGCCACCATCCATCTTCACGCACCGTATCCATGGAGACCGGAATGTAAAGAGGCGTTACTTCATAATCGCCGTCATAACGCAACCAACACTGAAAAAAAATTCGGGAATCCTCGCTGACAATGTCTTTGGCATGGCCGCCACAATCCACAATAGCCTGAAAACTCATGCTATGAGAAGAAAAGGTGACCAAATGATCCAACCGAGCCAAACTGAATAAAATCCAAAAACTGGTGCCAAACGCCATAATTCGTAAAATTGCCGGCGACTCCCAGATGTTATTATTATATAAAGTCAATGGCTGAAATGAACTGCGCTCCGGCCGCGGATGGAGGCAATAAATATAAGTGAGATGAGCGAAATATTCCGGATGTACAACTGTGTCAATATCAAAAACCGAAACAATGATTTTTTTATAATCCCAAATTTTGGCATCCGCGTATTTTTTAAATTCTTTTTCCGCGAAATTAATATTAGAACCCTTCCCGTGAATTTCGTCCTGCAAATCAGCCGGATGGGTGAAAAAAATAAGATCGGCAAATTGATTGGTGTATTCTATTTTTAGCCGCGCTTGAATTTTTTGCCAGTGCTCCAATTGACGCCCTTCACCAGCCATAACAATATAAATTTTCCGGTGTGGATAGGTAGATTTTTTAATGCTTTCCAAACTGGTCTTGATTACTTCCCATGACTCATTATATAATGGCAAAAAAACCACATTAATTTTATCTTCCCAATTTTGATAATGATCGTTTAATTGTCTAAACCAATCAATCTTAATGGCGTGTTTAAATCTGTTCCAGGCGATTAATAGATAAAAAACAAAATATAATACTCTTAATACCCAATAAACATCAAACACAATAATAAAATAAATCATCCACAACGGCCTGATAATGGATAAAATAAGCGCTATTATCAATGTCCCCCAAATCGAAAGGCCTGGCAAAATTTCCAAACAGCGATAAATGGCGTGATCGCTTATTTTCATGGCAATGGGACAAATAGATTTATGTTTCATACAAATTAAGATTATCTACCACCACCAAAAATTTGCTCTCCAAAATAGCGTATAAAAATTTATCGCCAATCTCTCGTCGTTCGGTAAATTCTTTTTCTGACAACACCGTATATCTGATTTCTTTGTTGGCTGATTTTTCAAAACTATTAAGGATCCGCGCCACTACCAACGGCTTAATTTTTCCCACAAATAAGATGTCAGTCCCAACCTCCACGCTGTTGATAAATTGACCGGTCAAAAGCATCAATTTTAATTCGCCTGATTTCTCCTGTAGTTGTCTAACCATTTCTTGCTCTTGTAGCATTTCTCCTTTTAATAACAACGCTTTTAACTCCGAAAAAAGCAGATGGTCGGTTCGGACTTTATAAAATATGGATCGAGCATTACCACCGATGGCGATCATTTGATTACCTTTATTTTCAGCAATCAAACCTAACCTAACTAGATTAGCTATTTCACGCCGGACAGCATTGAGTTGAGCGCCGATCTCACGCGCTATTTCTCTGACATAATAAGACCGCTCCTGATGTTGTAAAAACAAATAAAGCATTTTAACCCTGGTCTTTGAACCAAATAGTTGTTCAATCATATTTACTTACGCAAAGACTTGCCTTTGCTTAATTTCTAATTATATATTATAATATTTTATAGTTAAAGTCAAAATATGGATACTATCCTACAGCTTAATGAATTTTTTGTTGAGGGCAAAGACCCCAACAAATCGCATGTTCTCCTAAATATCACCGAACCATCCACGGAAGAAGAAAACAAAAAGGGGTATTTTTTTGCTGTCTATGAAATAGATAATGGCGATAATCGCTACATCATGAAAGTACAGGACATCGTGGACGAAGTGGAAAATCAATATTATGAAAGTAAAAATGCCAGCAACGCGGAAACTTTGGAAGAAGTACTAAATCAAATCAATAAAAAAACCACCATTCTAATTAATGACGGAGCCGATCTGAACGTAGTCATCGGAGCGGTCATTGATAATCAAATTATCTTTAGCTTCTTTGGCCAACCGCAAATAATTTTATTTTACCAAACGAAGCAAGGTGATTATAAAAAAATGGATTTGGCGGCGCAAAATTCAAACCAGGAAAACGGCGAGGCCGAATCCGCGCCGATAATATTCTCCCAAATCGTCGAAGGAAAAATCAGCGAACGCGATTACTTGTATGTCGGCACTAAAAGGATTAACGATTATTTCAGCCAAGACCGATTGCAAAAAATAATTTGTTCCCGTCCTCCGCGCCAAAGCTCCCAGCATTTGCAAAGAGTGCTATCCGAACTAAAGAATGGTTATTCGTTTGGCGGTATAATGACGCACTTACAAAAAAAATTAGTTGAACCTGATAAACCGCAAGCGAAAAAACCGGATAAAGGCAGTTCGGCCAGATCCTTGCGCGGATTATTTAACACCCATACTAATACCGCCAAGATACTTTCTCCATCCCTTTTACCACGCTTGCAAAATAAAGACGACGATGTTCAAACTGAAACAGAAACAATCGCCACGCCAGTCGTTCACGAAAGAACCGCCCAAATCAATGCCACCCATTTACATTCTCGTCCGACTGGACTGCCTCATTTAAGAGAACGGCCAATTAAAAACAATGTCGATTGGCGCCAAGTGGTGGCTTTAATAATCAATTATACTTGGGTGGCGTTTAAATACTTAGGTCGCTTTATTTTTTGGTTGCTTTTTGTCATTCTGGCCGGTCTCAAACAAATTGGATTCTGGCTGGTGGAATTATTTTTATTAGCCACCAATATCAGAAATCAACGGTTGGAAATACTAAACAAATGGAAAAGTAATATCAATACCTGCCGCATCAATCTCCGCCGACTTCCCCGTCTGACTAAAATTTTAATTATCGCGGGAATTATTTTGTCAGTTATTATTTCTTCAACAATCTACTACCTGCGAATTAAACAAAACCGCCAGGTGGCTTTAGTTAATTTTAACCAAACTATTCAACAGATTAAAAGTAAACGAGACACGGCGGAAAGTTATTTAATTTTTGACGAAAATACCAAGGCCGGCGCGGAATTAAACAACGCCATGACACTTTTGTCCGGCTTGAAATGCTCGGAATTTAATCAAACCGATATTTGTCAAAAAACCAAATCCGATCTTGATAATCTAATGAATAAAATCAGAAAAATATATAACACGCCAGCGACCAAACTAGCTGACTTGGGTGTCGGCCAGGCCGACAGCAAGTTAACATTGACCAATAAAAATATTTTTAATTATAACAGCCACAAAAACCAAATTTCTTTTTATGGCCTGCTCACCAAAAATAAGGGCGTTAAAGACACTGTCTCGAACATTACCGGTTTTAAAACCGCCAGCACACCCAAAGAGGATGATTATAGCGTCTTTATTGACAATAATAATCAAGTTATCAACTATGATCCCAAGACAGACAGCTGGAAGCAGAGAGAGATTAATTATCCCAATCCGGCTAACAATATTACCGCTGCCTGTGTTTATAACCGGAGATTATATTTAGTGGATTCAGCCAATAATCAAATTTATCGCCATGACCCGACAGCTAACGGCTGGGGCAAAGGGACAGTTTGGCTAACTGACAACTCAGGGATTGATTTTAAAAACAACACGGCCATAGCGATTGATGGCGATGTTTTTACCTTAAATAAAAACGGTAAAATTTATAAATTCAATGCCGGCAAATTACAGGATTATTCAATTGCCAATCTGGATCCTAAACTTGAGTCCGCCGACGATTTATGGACATATTATGAAATGAAATATTTATATATTCTAGATGGAAAAAATAAACGGCTGATTATTGTTGACAAAGATACTGGAAAACTTAAAAAACAACTTACGTCCGATAATTTCGTCAATCCAACAAGCATGGTAATTGATGAACCAAATGGTACTGCCTATATTTACGACAGTGGAAAGTTATATCAAATAGATATTGGACTTTAGAATAAAAAATAATTCAAAAATACTAAAAAAAAACAAAAGAACGTCCAGCATGAACGTTCTTTTGGTAATTTATCTAATCTGTGTTATTTCAAAGTTACCTTGCCGCCAGCCTCTTCAATCTTTTTCTTCATTTCTTCCGCTTCGGCTTTTTTTGCTCCTTCTTTAAGCATTGCTGGAGCGCCATCAACTAAAGCCTTGGCATCAGCTAAACCTTTCCCGGTAATTTCTTTGACGGCTTTAATCACATTAATTTTGGCATCACCGACTGAGGTTAATTCCACATTAAATTCGGTCTTTTCCTCAACAGCTGGAGCGGCAACTGCGCCAGGGACAGCAGCCATCATCATGGCTGGAGCGGCAGCGGATACACCAAATTTATTTTCCAAAACTTTAACTAGTTCCGACAGATCTAAAACAGACATCTTTTCTACCATCTCCACAATTGATTTAAATTTTTCCGAGACAACAACGTCATTTTTTTCTTCTGACATATAATTATATTAAGATTTATGAATGATTATTTAAACCTTTGCTTCTTTAATATTATTCAAGACATTAACTAAATTACGAAAATTATCAGCCAAGACATTGACAAAACCGGCAATCGGCGCGTTGAGTGTGCCAACCAATTTGCCAAGCAATTGCTGTCTATTCGGTAAATTGGCTAGATTTTTAACTTCAGTCGCGCTAATATATTTGCCTTCCAAAATACCGCCAAAGATAGAAACCAGCTCATGAATCTTGGCAAAATTATTAACCACTCGAGCGGCGGCTGTTTCATCTTCTTTGCCAATAAAAGTGGCGATACCGCCGACAAAATCCGTTGGATCAATTCCAGTCAAACCAGCTTCGTCAAGAGCGCGTTTAACCAATGTCTTTTTAGAGGCTAATACACTAACACCCTCAACGCGGCATTTACCGCGCAAATCTTGCGATTGCTCTACTGTTAAACCCTGAAAATTGGCAAAAACCGCTACTTTGGCTGCTTTTAAATCCTGAGCCAATTGTGATATGCTGGTTTGTTTTTGTTGTTTTGTTTTTGGCATAAATATTTTTTTCAAATAAAAATCTGTGGTTTTTCCACAGACAAACAGTACAAATCGACCTTAATTTCGCTAAAATATAGCTTTTGTACCTCGGCAGGATTTATGTTTGTACCTGCGGTCTATGGTCGATTTAATACTACACTGTAAATAAAAAAATGTCAATATCTAATCGCTAAATTCTATCCACACCCATTTTTTTTAATTTAATTACACAACATCTTTATTATGAAACAATAGTCCCGTTTGCAATTTGGCCATTAACCACTCTGGCTAATTCTCCCAACTCTGTTCCTTTGACAAATATTACTTTTAATTTTAACTTTTCCGCTTCTTTAGCCGCCAATGGATCAAACGGTAAATTCGCGCCAGGAATCCACTTATCACCAATAATTTTTCTAAATTCTTTCCAACTCATCTGCTTGATTGGCTTTGCATTTTTATTAATTTTTGGATCAGCCGTATAAACATAAGCGACATTGGACGCGTTAATAACTTCTTTGGCGCCAAAATTTTTGGCCAATAAAACCGCGTCATAATCGGTTGAACAACCCGGTTTCCAGCCACCGGTGATTATTATTGGTTTATTAGTAATCAGCTTATCAATTGGATTTTTGATCACTTCTTCATAAGCAAACTTGCCAAACAATAATCTAACAAACTCGGCATTAAACCATGTAGAATAAATACCCAGCCAGTCCAAGTCAACTTTGGAAACTTTATGAGCTTTGCTTAAAGCTTCTTGGTATTTTCTGCAGGTAGAGCCACCACCAACTACCAAAATAAACTTGTCCTTTTTTTTCACTCGCGCGATAATTAAGCGCTTAAATCTTTTTAAAAATTCTATATTGAAACCCTCCGGCGGTATAATGATCGATCCACCAACCGAGATTATTTTATATTGGTTAATAGACATACACAAAAAAATATTTTTCATTTTTCATTTAAACGTGTCTCGTCGGCTTATTCCAAACCCGCGCCTTTAAATTACTTGACCATGGCCGGCCTTTAGGCAACGGACTTTTAGCGATACGGCTCGGGGTGCGATAAGCGGTTTTGCCTTTTTGCGCGCGATTGGACGAATAATTTTTCATACCTTAAACGATTAAATAATTTATAAATTTAAAGTGTTATTAGTAACCCATATAACCAGCTAATTAACGGGCTGATTAAATCAAATAAGAAAAAAACAAAAATAAGCAACATAATATAGCCGTATTGATCCAAGAATTGTTTTATTTTTATACCAGTTTGATTATCCGGCAAAACAGCAAACAATACTTTGGAGCCGTCCAACGGTGGAATTGGCACCAAATTAAAAATCATCAGTAACACATTGGCATAAACTATAATAGCCAAAAATGGTGCTAACGCCAAACCTGCTGGCAGAAATTTTAAAACAATCGCAAAAGCAAAGGCCAAGAGAAAATTGGCCAGCGGCCCGGCGACTGCTACCCACACCGGTCCCCATTTTTGATCTTTTAGATTATATGGGTTGTATGGCACCGGTTTAGCATAAGCGAACAAAAACCGACCGCCAGTCGTAATTATTAAAATAAGAGGCATCAGAATCGTGCCCCACAGATCAATATGCGCGCGCGGATTAAGCGTTAATCGTCCGGCGTATTTGGCAGTCGGATCCCCCAAGAGATCAGCCGCCCAACCATGCGCGTATTCATGAATAATCGCCGAAGGCACGATGATTAAAAAAAAGAATATTGCCTGTTCTAATAACATATAACATGTTGACAAAAATAATGAATTGGGATAAACTAATATCACCTAAATTATTAACTGGAGGAAATTTTAGATCTAAAATTTAGAATTTGATATTTAATATATTGTATCTCAAATAACTTAAAAACACAACTCTTATGTCTAAATCCTGCGAACTCTGTGGCAAAAAAGCCAATATGGCGCACAACGTTAGTCACGCCATGAATAAGACGCCCAAAAAACAACGACCAAATTTACAATCGGTCTCTGTTAAGGATGTAAAATTGAAAAAAGTTTGCGCCACTTGCCGACGGACAATTAGCAAACAGCAATAAAAATAGAACAACGTTTTATTAACACATGGCATTTGACGAGTTTATCGACGGTTGATATAATATTTATATGGTTTTAGACAGCGGTTCATAATATGTTCTACAATCATATTTTATCGGTTAGCCAATATTTGTTTAATTCGTGGATTAAACGTGAGGCCTACCACCCTATTTATTTAGGGGCATTCAGAACCGTTGTCAACTAAAACCTCCACACCTATCCCGACCCTTGCGGTCGGGTTTAGTGGTTATAATCAATTCTTTTTGTTGGATTAATTTTTTATTTGAAGTGGTAAGATTGTGTTAATTCGGGCTGTGGCGCAGTTGGTAGCGCGCGTGCATGGGGTGCATGAGGTCGCAGGTTCAAATCCTGTCAGCCCGACCAATCAAGACATTTTGAAAATTCAGAGGCGTTTTGTTGCTCGCTCCAGACCGTCCAACAACTCTTTCACAACCAATTTGAATTAATAAAAATATTGAGAGATATTATCCTTGAACAGGAATATATCCCAATGTCTTGCCTAATTGTATTCCGATTGTTCTTCCGTCGTTCCACTCTGCTAGTTTTTTCACCCATTGTTTGATCTTTTTAAGATTATGGCTGATTGAAACCAATCCTAATTCTACGAGGCACTTTGGTTTTCCTCTAAGGTTGAATCTTCTAAAATTCATATTCCGTTTAATGTCGCCAAATGTTGGCTCCACATCTTCTCTCCGTCGATCCATCAATTCTTTTCCTTGTGATGATAACAATCTGTATCTTTGTATAGCTTTGTATCGCTCCAGTTCCTTATCTAACTTTTTTGGTGGCTGATAAACGCCTTGATTTCTTAAACTCATTTCACTCTTGAAATTGGAGTAAGGAATGAAAGCGGTTATCCGTTCGTTCTTTAAAAATCTGTAA
>CAYHSR010000010.1:0-12913 GCA_964359335.1 uncultured Gammaproteobacteria bacterium
CATGGTGCGGCCCTTGTCAAATGATGGGTCCGATGGTGGACGAGTTGACCGAAGAATATAAAGATAAAAATATCAAGATCGGCAAATGCAATGTTGATGAAAACAATGATATCGCGGCTCAATATAATGTGTTGAGCATTCCGACCTTTTTGGTTTTTAAAGATGGGAAAATGGTTGATCAGTTGACTGGCGGAGTACAGAAAGAGAAATTGAAAGAAATGTTGGATAGAGTGGCGTAGACAGTCGTAATTTGCATATGCAAAAATACAATCCTAAAATAGTTGAAGCTAAATGGCAGGAATATTGGGAAAAAAATCAGATATTTAAAATTGATGATTCTTCCGATAAAGAAAAATTTTATGTATTAGATATGTTTCCCTATCCCTCGGGAGCCGGTCTGCATGTCGGCCACCCTAAGGGATATATTGCCACAGACATAATCGCTCGGTTGAAGATGATGCAAGGATATAATGTACTCCACCCAATGGGTTGGGATGCTTTTGGTTTGCCGGCGGAAAATTACGCGATTAAAAATAAAGTTCATCCGGCAGTCGCGGTTGAAAAAAATATCAAAATATTCAAAAAGCAATTGGGTTTATTAGGTTTTACTTATGATTGGAGCCGAGAAGTTAATACCACTGATCCAAATTATTATAAATGGACACAATGGACGTTTTTGCAAATGTTTAAACATGGGCTGGCTTATGAGTCGTACGAGCCAATAAATTGGTGTCCGACTTGTCAGACCGGTTTAGCTAATGAAGATTTAGAGAATGGAAAATGTGAACGGTGTGGAAGTGAAATTGAACATAAACCGCTGCGCCAATGGGTTTTAAAAATTACCAAATACGCCGATCGTTTGTTGAATGATTTGGATAAATTACCAAACTGGCCGGAATCAATTAAAACCATGCAAAAGGAGTGGATCGGACGCAAGGAAGGAATAAATATTGAATATCAGATAGAAAATAATTATGAAAAAATTATTGTGTTCACCACTAGACCTGATACTAATTTTGGCGCGACTTTTGTAGTTTTGGGGCCAGAGCATCCTTTGGCTTTAAAAATAGTTGATGATTCCCACAAAGACGATGTGGAAAAATATATTCATGATGTAAAAAATAAATCAAGAATAGAACGAGTGGCTGAAGGTAGAAAAAAAACAGGTATATTTACGGGTGTTTTCTGTATTAACAATTTGAATGGCTATAAAATGCCAATTTGGATTGCTGATTATGTTTTAGGTGATGTGGGCACTGGAGCGATAGTAGGCGTGCCAGGACATGATAAAAGAGATTTTGAATTTGCGTTTGAATTTGATATACCTATAAAAAGAGTAGTCGTTGCTAAAGATGGGGACACAACAGAGATAACAAAAACAGAACATGTTCAAGAGCATGAAGGTGTTATGATTAACTCGGACTTTTTAAATGGTTTAGATATACATGACGCTACCTTAAAAATAATGGATTATCTTGAAGAAAAAGGATGGGGAAAAAAAAAAGTAAATTACAAACTCCGCGATTGGGTATTCTCTCGCCAGCGTTATTGGGGTGAACCGATTCCGCTTGTAAAATGTGAAAAATGTGATTGGGTTCCGATTCCAGAAGAACAATTACCATTAAAATTACCGGAAGTGGAAAAATATCAACCAACCGGAACTGGTGAATCGCCTTTGGCCAATATTACGGACTGGGTGAATACTGCTTGTCCAAAATGTGGCGGGCCGGCTCGACGCGAGACTAATACTATGCCTCAGTGGGCTGGGAGTTGTTGGTATTATTTGGCGTATTGTATGCCTGGACCACCCATTGATCATCCTTCGGATAAGCGGACGAAACGATGGGGGTATGGGTGGGATAAAAGTAAAATAAATTATTGGAATCCGGTTGATGTGTATGTCGGTGGAGCCGAACACGCGACACGGCATTTGATCTATGCTCGTTTTTGGCATAAATTTTTGTTTGATATTGGCGCGGTAGCGGACGATGAACCATTTATCAAATTACAAAATGTTGGTTTGGTTTTGGCCGAAGATGGAAAAAAAATGAGTAAACGTTGGGGCAATATTATAAATCCCGATGATATTATTGAACAATACGGCGCGGACGCGATGCGTTTATACGAAATGTTTATGAGTCCATTTGATCAACCTTGCGCGTGGAACACGCATGGGGTGGTTGGGATGCGTCGTTTCTTAGACAAAGTTTGGGATTTACAAAGCAAACTGGATAATGTCATTACAAGTGACAGTATAGACACTCTGTTGCATCAAACTATAAAAAAAGTCACAGAAGATATAGAAAAAATGCGTTTCAATACCGCCATATCTCAATTAATGATTTTGGTCAATGAATTATCTAAAGAAAAATCACTATCCACTATTAACTATTCACTTTTAATTAAATTACTTTCCCCATTCGCCCCTCATCTTTGCGAAGAAATATGGTCGTTATTGGGAAACAAGGTAAGTATAGCCATTGCGCCATGGCCACAATATGATGCCGGTAAAATTGTTGATGAAAAAATAACGTTAGCAGTACAAGTGAACGGAAAATTACGTGATGCAATTGAGGTGAATAGCAATATTGCTGAAGACGATGCCAAAATTACCGCTTTATCTTCTGACAGAGTCCAAAAATATTTAGAAGGTAAAAAGCCAAAAAAAGTTATTTACGTGAAAGATAAACTAATAAGTATAGTAGTATAGCTCAGGTTGACAAATCATTTGTATGTTAAAGGAGGAGTTTTTAAAGATACAAACATCTCAAAGCAAAACGTTCCTCACGTTTTGCTTTTGTTTTATCTTCGGCGTTGGCATCTCATCGGCTGGTCTGGTACAAGGTAATTTGTTATTTTTTAGTTTTATAGCTTTTTGGATTATTTTATTTTTTATTATTATTTCGTGGCTTAAAAAAGCCAGACGATTTTTCTTGTTTTGTTGCTTATTTTTTGTTTTGGGTTCTTTGAGATATTTTATTTCCATTCCCAACAATACGCCCGAATACCTACGCTATTATAATGGACAGACAATGAATATAATTGGTTTGGTAAGCGAAGAGCCGGCCGTGGGACAGGCGGATGTGAAGTACGTAGTTAATGTGGATACGATCGCATCCGGTAAATTATTTCTCAAACTTCCTTTGTATCCGCGATATAATTATGGCGACCGGTTGGAATTGTTATGCAATTTACAATCGCCAAAAAATTTCGCTGACAGCAGTTTTAATTATGAACAGTATTTAGCCAGACAGGGCATTTGGTCGGTGTGCGCGTTCCCAGTCATTGCGAGGAGCGAAGCGACGAAGCGATTGAGTTCAATAAAAGGTAGTCTAAATTCAACCGGATTGCCACGTCGCCCAGCTCAGGCGAGGCTCCTCGCGATGACATCTATACTTGGCTTGAAGTCCAAAGTCAGTAGCCAGATTGACAAATTATGGCCAGAGCCAAAAAGCAGTTTTATGGCTGGCTTGTTGTATGGAGCCAGAAGTGGTTTGCCGAAGGACTTGATGAATAATTTTAGTAGGACTGGCATTATTCATATCATCGCCGTTTCCGGATATAATATCAGCATCATCGCGTCTGTATTATTGGTTGTTTTGATAGGTGTTGGTTTATATCGTCGACAGGCTTTTTGGTTAGCGATTGTTTGTATTGTTTTGTTTGTTTTATTTACCGGAGCTTCCGCTTCGGTTGTTCGCGCCGGCATTATGGGCATTATTGTGCTTATCGCTCAACAACTGGGCCGTTTGTCGCGAATTGGGAATGTATTAGCGCTTACCGCCGCTTTAATGTTATTATTTAATCCATATGTTTTAATTTGGGACGCGGGATTTCAACTTTCCTTTTTAGCGACATTGGGATTGGTATATTTGTCTCCTGTCATCGCGAGCCTATCCGTCGGCTGGCGGAGAGACGTAGCGACCATATTTATAAATGGTGGCCTTAAATCATCAGGATTGCTTCGTTTCGCTTGCAATGACAATTTTATAGTTCAGACATTTATTCAAACCATTTCGGCCATAATCGCCACATTACCTTTCATTTTATTTCAATTCGGCCGGTTGTCAATTGTGGCGCCGCTTGTTAATATTTTAATTTTATGGATCATACCTTGGCTGATGTTGTCGGGTTTTTTAGCCGTGATTTTAAGTTTTATATTTTGGCCGCTCGGCCAAATTATCGCCTATATTGCCGGTTTAGGTCTTGATTATGTTATAATCACAGTGAATTGGTTTGGAGAAAAATCTTGGTCGGCGATGGATTTTAGTTTACCATGGTGGGGGATGGCGGGAATGTATATTATTTTGTCAACGTTGGTGTTCAAAAGACATCAATCAATAAAATAATTATGAAAAAATTTATCTTGTGTTTAATAATAATTTGTCTAGCAGTTTTGGTTTTGGTTATTTATATTCATTTACAAAAAGGTAATCAATGGCAGACTATATTTTTTGATGTCGGTCAAGGCGACTCGGCTTTAATTAAATTCGCTAATGGCGAAAAGATGTTGATAGATTGCGGGCCGGATAAAACTGTTTTAGCGAAATTGGGAAAATATTTGCCGTTTTATGATCGCGAGATTGATTATTTGTTAGTGAGCCACTTTGATTTAGATCATTACGGCGGATGCGTGGATGTTTTACGCCGTTATCAAGTGAAGAACATAATCACCAATGGCGCTGGAAAAGATTATGACAAATATTGGTTAACTTGGAAAGAAGCGAGCGAGGCGGAGTTAGCCGACACTTGGCAAATTACCGGTTCGCGGTTGTGGTCAATCGCCGGCGTGGATTTATATTTTTTGAATCCCGATGCCAGTTTGATTTTCGCTAGCACAAAAGATAAGATGGAGAGCAATAACCAGTCCATTGTCTTCAAATTATCTTACGCCAGCACAACTATTTTATTTACCGGCGATATGGAAACACCATTAGAAAATGCTTTGCTGACAAAATATTGTTCTTCAACACCTGTGAAATGTCCAGCTTTAACGGCCACCGTTTTAAAAATTGGACACCATGGCAGTGACAGCTCATCTGGCGTGAAGTTTTTATCGGCCGTTAGTCCAAGTAAAGCAATAATCTCAGTTGGCAAAAATAAATTTGGCCATCCGTCGTTGCGGGTTTTGAGAAAATTGGAGAGAATTAAAGCGGATATTTTGCGCACGGATTTGGTTGGTGATGTGATTTTGCCTTAATTTAGCTAAAAGACGACAGCTAAAAACGACATTGACAAAAGCCGAAAAATGTGCTATAATATTTTTATTAAATTCGCTACAAAAGTCATTTTTATAGCGAAAAAATAACTATAATTTTATGGAAACAGATTTAACGCCGGAACATAATTACACACCAAAAGAAGAAGCTTTTTTTAAAGCAGGAGAGCGAATGGGCAAAGAATCTGTAAAACCGGTAAAATCAGAAGAAAAAAATATTTTAGCTCGTTCCGAAAAAGAATTAAGCGAAGATGATATAAACGCTTGGGTGGAGCAAGGAGCGAAGAAGGAAGAAGATACATCTCAAGAAAAATTGCAAAAAGCGGCATAGAAACGCTTGACAAACAAAACAGAGTAGTATATTATTATAATATTGAGTACCTTAAATTAAGGTGCTCTTTTTTAAAAATAATTTTATAAATTTTTAATTAAACAATATGTCAGAAATAACAAAAGCCATTCAACAATTATGCGATGAAAAAAATCTTTCTTACGAGTCCGTGATGGAAGCAATTGAGTTTGCCTTAGCGGCCGCTTATCGCAAGGATTTTGGCAACAAGCAAATGAATATTAAAGTTAAATATGATCCGGAAAAAAATTCTATGGATGCCTGGGATGTTAAAGAAGTTGTAGAGGATATTGCCGATGATGCGTTGGAAGCCGCGCAAGAAGAGTCGTCCATCCGTCGGGAGCAAGCGCGTAAAGAAAACCGTGAATTGACAGAAGAAGAATTATTGGATTTACCGCGGTTTAATCCTAAGACTCAGATGATGTTTAAAGAAGCTAAAGAGATAAAGAAGACCGTCAAAGTCGGCGATATTTTGGAAATCAAACTGGCCATTACTAATGATTTTGGCCGGATGGCGGCGATGACAGCCAAGCAAGTTATCATTCAAAAAGTTCGTGAAGCCGAACGCAATATGGTTTTTGCCGACTTCAAAAAGCAAGAGGGTGAGACAATTATGGGTACGATCCAACGAGTGGAAGGACGCAAGGTGTTAGTTGATATGGGAAAAGTGACCGGTATTTTACCATCTGATCGGCAGATTAAGCGAGATATCTATCGTCCTGGAGCAAGAATGAAATTTTTAATCGTTTCAGTGGAGATGTCCATTCGCGGTCCGCAAATTATTTTATCTAGAAATGATAACAAATTCGTGGAAGAAGTCTTTAAACAAGAAATTCCTGAAATTGCCGATGGAACAATTGTTATAAAGGGCATCGCTCGCGATGCCGGCTTCAGATCCAAGGTAGCGGTTTATACCGAAGACGAGTCCATTGATCCGATTGGTTCTTGCATCGGCCAGCGCGGCGGCCGAATTAATACGATTATTGAAGAGTTGGGCGGAGAAAAAATTGATGTGATCAATTATGTGGAGCGCGATGAGGACTATATTAAGCATTCTTTGTCTCCAGCCAAAGTAAGCAGTGTTGATTTAAATGAGGCTGCCAAGGAAGCGACCGTTACTGTTAATTCGGATCAATTTTCTTTGGCGATCGGCCGCGGCGGACAAAATGTTCGTTTGGCGACTGAACTTACCGGTTGGAATATTAAGATTAAAGAGGCCGGCGGAGCGTTGGTGGTTGGCGGTGAAGATAAGACAGAGGCTGTCGCGTCAGACAGCGGAGTGGATGGAATGATTGAGGTCAAAGAGGACGAAGAAAAAATTTTAGATGAAACTGAAAAAGTATCTGAAAATGAGGTCAATGAATAACGCAAAATCTAACCGCTCATATTTGGGCGGTTTTTTAATATTGCCTATTTATTTTTTGTATGATATACTTTTTATAATGTAATTTTTCATTAACGTTATGATTCAATTTTTTCATATAATTCTCTATCAGCCGATATTTAACATTTTTGTCGGGCTGTATGATTTAATTCCGGATGCCGGAGTGGTAATTTTAATTATTACGATTGTCATCCGTTTGGCTTTGTATCCGATGACCAACAAATCCATCAAAGCCCAACAATCAATGCAATCACTCCAACCAAAGATGGAAGAAATCAAGTTAAAATATAAAGATGACAAACAAAAACAGACTCAGGCCATTATGGAATTGTATAAAAACAACAAAGTTAATCCAATGGGCTCTTGTCTGCCGATGTTGATCCAATTGCCGATTTTGATTGCTTTGTATATGGTTTTACGCGATGGATTGGCTTCTAATAATTTAGCGGGAAATCTCTATTCCTTTATTCCTAATCCTGGAAAAATTAATGTTTTGTCGCTCGGTTGGTTGGATTTAGCCAAACCAAATGTGGTCTTAGCGGTTTTGGCTGGTATCGCTCAATTTTTACAGGCCAAAACTATGCTGCGTAAACCGGCGCCAAAACAAGCCGGTTCGGGCGCTAAAGACGAAAATATGATGGCTATGATGAACAAGCAGATGTTATATTTTATGCCGGCTTTCACGGTAATTATCGGCATCAGTTTACCGGCTGGATTGACTCTCTATTGGTTTTTAGGCACTGTCTTGATGGCCTTGCAACAAGTGTGGTTGAATAAGAAAAAAGACGAAGAGGGCGGTAACATTTCTGGCAGTCAGAAAGATCAGAAAGTTATTGAAGGAAAGGTTGTCAATTAAGAAAATATTTTTTTAGTATTCTTATGTTCATTAATCTTCACACCCTAACTCATTTGCAGGTTTTAACCGAGTCTGGCGTTAAATTGGGCCGGATTTATGATATTAATTTTGAGATTGACAGCCAAAGCGTTAAATCATACGCCGTGCGCCGAAATATTTTAGACAGGTCGTATTTGATCAAACCAACCCAGATAATTTCTATCAATCTAGATAAAATAGTGGTGGAAGATTCTCTGATCAAAATTATTGATGAGGCCAGAGGACGTGAAACCAAAGCGCCGATTATTGTCGGGGTTGCCATGAGTGAGAAAGAATAGATCACCGAGTAGGCCATCGTATCTGTCCTCCTATTTTGCGGGAGGATTTTTATTTTTTGGAAAATGGGATATAATTGTGAGTAGGAGGAACGGTTTGTATGGATAAAAATTTAGCTCAATCAATAATTAAAACCTTGGCCTATTTTGATATTTTTGATCAGCCATTGACCAAAGAAGAATTGTTTCGGTTTTTGTGGAAACCGCCAGCAATAGATTATCTTGGCTTTTTAGAAGAGTTGGAGACAATTGAACTGATAGATGGCGATGTAAAAAGAGATGTAAAAGAGATGGAGAGAAAAAAAAGTTTGGTTGAACAAGTTGAACAATTAGACGGTTTTTATTTTTTAAAAGGTCGTCAGGAAATAGTGGAAACGCGAAGACAAAAAACGGTTTATAATGATTATAAAATAGATAAAGCGATTCGGGCGGTTAAGAAAATAAGTTTCGTGCCGTTTTTACAAGGAATTTTCGTTTGTAATTCGGTTGGTAGTGAAAATGCTTGGCCTGATAGCGATATTGATTTTTTTATTATCACCGCTCCAAAAAGAATTTGGTTAGTCAGATTTTTTACAAATTTTATTTTGCGATTGATCAGTTGGCGGTCTTACGGCCAAAAAGTCAAAGATAAAATTTGTTTATCATTTTTTATTGATTCCAATCATTTGAATTTATATCCTTGCCGTTCCGCGGATGAAGACGGTCATTTCGCCTATTGGTTAAATCAAATGATACCTATTTATAATCAGGGCGGTCTTTATAAAAATTTTTTAAAACAGAATAGTTGGACAAAGAGTCTGTTGCCGCATATTGATCTGGGCATTTTGGATGGCGGAGCGATAGTCGTAAATGGCCGTTTAGGTTTAATTTGGAAAAAGGTCTGGGAAAAAATGTGGCAAGGTTGGTACGGGGATTTATTTGAAGATCAAGCCAAAAAATTTCAATTGGCCAAAATGAAATTATCTTTAATTAATAAGGCCAAAGATGACGACAACGATGTCGTCATTAGCGATACGGTTTTGAAGTTTCACGAAAATGATCGACGAAGAGAATATAATGTGAAGTGGGAGGAAAGGATGAATAATCACGGCAATCCCGAATTGATTCCTTTGGAATTAAAATAATTTATTTTATGTGCTTTTAAAAAAAATAACCAATTATCTCCTGTTATTTTTTGTATTCCTCATTCCGTGGCAAACTCGCTACATCTATCAATCTGGCTATCTCAACGGCGGGGCGTGGGAATATGGGACATTTAGTGTTTTTGGGACACAGATTTTGTTGTGGTTGATTATAATTTTATTCTCGCTTGATAAGTTTAGAAAAAAAGAATTTTGGCAGACGATTTTATCCAAGTCACATTTCAAAAGATACTGGAAACGTTTAGTTTTTATTACTATCTTTCTGGGTTTTAATTTTTTAAATGTATTTTTATCAATTGATTTTAATATTGCTTATCAGCGCTGGTTATGGATATTGGGGGCGATGTGTTTGGCGATAATAGTTAAAAGTTATAAAGTTTATAAAGTTGAATGTCTAAAGTTGTTGTTAGTTTTTTGGTTAAGCGGAGTGACGCAGGCCGGGTTGGCAATTTATCAGTTTTTCGTTCAGAAAGTTTTTGCTTGCAAGTGGCTGGGTATGGCTTCGCAAAATCCAATGGATGGCGGAGTCAGCGTCATCGCTTTTGGCGATGAGCGATATCTGCGCGCTTATGGCAGTTTTGGCTGGCCAAACACACTCGGCGCGTTTTTGGCCGTTTGTTTGTTAGTCGGGCTGTATATTTTATTAAAGAGCAGAAAACCTTGTTCATTATTCATTACGATCGGCCAGTTAGTTATTTTAACCGGTTTGATTTTATCTTTTTCTCGCGGGGCCTGGTTGGCTGGTTTGATCGGGGTAATTATTATATTTGTCATTGCGAGGAGTTCCAATTCTCATTTGGACGACGAAGCAATCTCGCTTCGTACGATCGCCGATAAATCAGATTGCTTCGTCGCTGCGGCTCCTCGCAATGACAGAATAACCACACTACTCTTAACCCAATTTTTTTATTATTTAATTTTAATCCTAATTTTAATCATCGCCTTGGCTCCGCTTTTTAACGCTCGTTTTGATCTGAATAATCAAGTAGAAATGACCTCTTATTCCGAGCATTCAGAACAATATTTTCAAGCCAAAAATCTCTTTGGAAGTTATGATTTTTGGAATAAAAATTTGTGGCTGGGATTCGGGCAAGGGACTTATACTTTAAATTTGTATAATAATGATTCATCTTTGGCATCGTGGAAATATCAACCGGCGCACAATGTTTATGTGCTCATGTTGGTGGAAACAGGATTATTTGGTTTATTATTTTATCTCTTTATCATTTTATTTTTATTATATTCTATCTGGAAAACTAATAAATTATTTTTCCCAATCATCGCGGTTATGTTAATTCACGGTTTCTTTGATCATTGGTGGTGGACGTTGCATGTTGGAGCAGTGGTATGGTGGGTAGTCTGTGGAATTGGCATAACAAATAATGAAAAATTGGTCGCTTGAATAGTAAAAAATGAATAATAACAACTGCGGCCATTGACACCATGTGGATAACGTGCTTTTATACACTGCTTGACAGTTTTTTTTTATTATTGTAGTATGTTGTTATCACTCAAAGTCTGTGAGTGACAACAATAATTTTAATTAAAAGTTAATTCATTAATTTTTTAAGGTATGAATATCAAACCAGTAGGAGATCGTGTATTGGTGGAGCCTCAGGCCGAAGAAACAACTACCAAGTCCGGTATTGTTTTGCCGGAAAAAAATGAGAAAAAAGCCCAGGGAAAAGTTTTGGCTTTGGGTAATGGCGAAAAGCTGGCCAAGTTGGGATTAAAAGTCGGTGATGTAGTAATGTATGAAAAATGGGGTGGAGATGATATTAAAGTCGGCAGTGGAGAAGATGAAAAAGAATATAAAATTTTACCACACGACAAAGTTGTGGCAGTGGTGGAGGGTTAAAAAAATAAAAAATAAAAAATTGAGCCATTGTCATTGCGAGGAGTCCTGATTCACATCGGGACGACGAAGCAATCCCGTCACGTTCGCAAATAGATGAGATTGCCTCGTCACTGCGGTTCCTCGCAATGACAGGTGAGCAATATTAATTTTTAACTAAATTATTGTATGTCTAAACAAATCAAATATAGCGATGACGCTCGACAGAAAATGATGGCTGGCGTTAACGCCATTGCCAATGTGGTTAAAGTAACTTTGGGTCCCAAGGGCCGAAATGTGGTTTTAGATAAGGGTTTTGGCGCTCCGACCATTACTAAAGACGGCGTAACGGTCGCTAAAGAAATTGAAGTGGAGGATAAGTTTGAAAATACAGGCGTGGAGTTAGTTAAGGAAGTGGCTTCCAAAACCAACGATGATGTTGGCGATGGCACGACGACCGCCACGGTTTTAGCTCAGGCGATTGCTCGAGAAGGAATCAAAAATGTCACTGCCGGCGCTAACCCCATCTCACTCAAGCGCGGGTTGGATAAATGCGTCAACGCGGTCGTGGAAGAATTAAAGACCAACATTTCTCGTCAAGTTAAAGATGATGAGATTGCTAACGTTGCTTCCATTTCAGCCAATGATAAAGAGATTGGTCTAAAAATTGCTGAAGCTATGAAAGAAGTTGGTAAAGATGGAGTTATTACGGTTGAAGAATCACAATCCTTTGGCATGGAAATAGAAACCGTGCAAGGTATGCGGTTTGATAAGGGTTATATTTCTCCATATATGATCACTAATGCCGATCGCATGGAATCCGAATATGAAGACGCGCATATTTTAATTACTGATAAAAAAATCAGCTCCATTCAAGATATTTTGCCGATCTTGGAAAAAGTGGCGCAAAGTGGAAAAAAAGAATTGATGATTATTGCCGAAGAGGTGGAGGGAGAAGCGTTGGCGACTTTAGTGATCAATAAATTGCGCGGCACTTTTAATGTTTTAGCTGTTAAAGCTCCAGGTTTTGGCGATCGTAGAAAAGAGATGTTGCAAGATATTGCCGTGTTAACCGGCGGCAAAGTTATTACGGAAGAAATTGGTTTGAAATTAGAAAATACCACAATCGAGGATTTAGGCCGAGCGCACAAAGTAGTGGCTACAAAAGATTATACCACTATTGTTGATGGCAAAGGCGATAAAAAATCCATAGAAAATCGAATCGCGCAAATTAAAAAATCCATTGAATTAAGCGATAGCGATTTTGATAAAGAAAAGCTACAAGAGCGTTTGGCGAAGTTATCCAGCGGAGTGGCGGTGATCAAAGTCGGCGCCGCGACCGAGACGGAGATGAAAGAAGTTAAACATAGAATTGAAGACGCGGTTGGCGCTACTAAAGCGGCCGTGGAAGAAGGTGTTGTGGCAGGAGGCGGTGTGGCTTTGGTGCGGGCGATGAAGGTTTTGGATAAGTTAGAATTAGCCGACGAAGAGAGAGTTAGTAAAGATATTTTACGCCGGGCTTTGGAAGAACCATTGCGACAGATCGCGCAAAATGCCGGTTTGGATGGCGCTGTGGTGGCTGAGGAAGTTAAAAAAGGCGAAGGCAATTATGGCTACAATGCCGCGACCGGAGAATATTGCGATATGATTAAAGCCGGTATTATTGATCCGACCAAGGTTACTCGGAGCGCTTTACAAAACGCGGTTTCTATCGCCGGTATGATTTTGACCACGGAGGCGATTGTTACTGACTTGCCCAAAAAAGATGAACCGGCTATGCCACCGATGGGCGGAGGCATGGGAGGCGGCGGAATGG
>CAYHSR010000011.1:0-12717 GCA_964359335.1 uncultured Gammaproteobacteria bacterium
GGAAGTGGAAAGAGGTATTGTCTTAGCCGCTCCTGGCAGTATTACTCCCCATACGGAATTTGAATCAGAAGTTTATGTTTTGACCAAAGAAGAAGGTGGACGCCATAAACCATTTTTTAAGGGTTACAAGCCGCAATTCTATATTCGCACCACAGATGTAACCGGCGAAGTAACTTTACCGGAAGGAACCGAGATGGTAATGCCTGGTGATACCGTTAAATTATCCGTTAAATTAATTGTGCCAGTCGCCATGGAAGAAAAAATGAACTTCGCTATTCGCGAAGGCGGACGTACAGTTGGCGCCGGTGTTGTTACGAAGATTATTAAATAAATTTATTTGAGGAGGGTATCCAATTAAGGACGCCCTCCTTTTAGAACATGTCTACAGCAACTGAAAGTACAATTAAAAAGGGTGAAGAGTCGCAGAATCGGATCCGTATCAAGATTCGCGCTTACGATAATAAGATAATTGATCAGGCGACCAAAACAATTATCAGCACGGTTGAACGGAATGGATCAAAGGTAGTCGGTCCGGTGCCATTGCCGACAGAGAAGACAAAATTTACTGTCAATCGTTCAACTTTTGTGCACAAAACCGCCCGTGAACAATTTGAAATGAGAGTGCATAAGCGATTGCTTGATGTCTTAAATCCAACCCCCAAGTGTATTGAGGCTTTAACGAATTTGCAGATTCCAGCTGGTGTTGATATAGAGATAAAGATGTAACAGCGAAAGTATTGACAAATCTTTTAAAATAGTTTAAACTGCTTTGGAGTTTAAATTTTTTCAATGATAACATTCGCAATCTAAATCTGAAATATACCCAAATCATTTTTTGATAAGGGCTAGAAATAAATAGCTTGACGCGATTTTTTACGCCAGGATATTTATTTCTGGCTTTTAGTTTACACAAAAACTAGCAGTTGTATGAAATTTATTTTAGGAAAAAAATTAGAAATGACTCAGGTTTTTAGAGAAGATGGCGTGGTCGTACCGGTTACCAAAGTCCAAGTTTTGCCTTGCCAAATTACCCAACTAAAAAAAGGCAAAGTCAATGCTGTTCAAGTTGGTTTTGCCGTTTGCCGGGATAAAGTTTTATCAAAATCGGAGAAAGGTCATTTAAACGGATTAGATAAAGTAAAAAATTTACGCGATTTTAGAGTAGAAGTTAAACAATTAGACGGCCTTAAGAGAGGTGATTATATATCGGTGGAAACGTTTGTGGTTGGTGAGCGAGTGGCGATCACCGGTATTTCCAAAGGCAAAGGTTTTCAAGGTGTGGTGAGACGGCATGGTTTTAAAGGCGGGCCCGCCAGTCATGGTCATAAAGATAATTTACGGATGCCAGGTTCAATTGGCGCTGGCGGCCCACAGCATGTTTTTAAAGGTATGCGCATGGGAGGTCGAATGGGTGGCGATCAGGTGACTGTTAAGAATTTAGAAATAATAAAGATTGATTTGGAAAATAATGAATTTTATCTAAAAGGCGCGGCGCCAGGCGCAAGAAATGGTTTGTTGGAAATTGTCTGTGAAGGCGAATTGAAAATAAAAGAGATAGCGAAAGTTGAAGAGATTAAAGTTGAAGAAGTTAAACCAGATGTTGTTGGATAATGAAAAGGATTAGCAGTAAACATTATGAAAGTAAAAGTTTACAATCTGGAAGGAAATCAAGTTGGTGATTTGGAATTATCCGATGATATTTTTGCGGTTGCCATCAAGCCGGAAGTAGTGCATGAAGTATTTATCGCTCAAACCGCAAACCAGAGACAACCATGGGCTGACACTAAAGATCGAGGTGAAGTTAGAGGTGGCGGCAAGAAACCTTGGGCGCAAAAGGGTACTGGTCGGGCTCGTCATGGTTCCAGCCGTTCGCCTCTCTGGGTCGGCGGTGGCGTGACCTTTGGCCCGTTGAGTATTAGAAATTACAAAAAAAATATTAATAAAAAAGTTCGACGACTAGCTTTAAAAATGTGTTTAACGGATCGGGTTTTGAATGAAGGATTATTTGTAATTGAAAATTTTGATTTTAGTGAATCAAAAACCAAGGTATTTAGTAGTTTTGCGGATAAACTGCCATTAAAAGGAAATAAACATTTGTTGGTAGTCACCGCCGGCAAAGATGAAAAAGTTATCAGAATGACTAAAAATTTAGCCAAAATCTCAACCGTACGGGCGGAGGATTTAAATATTAGCGATGTTTTAAATAAGACGAATTTGTTAATTAGTCAATCAGCCGTCAAAAAATTGGAAGAGAATTTGAAGAAATAGATTTAATATGAATTTAATCAGCAAATTTTTGAAAAGCAGAAAATCCACTGTCGCGGCCAAAGAAAATCGGGCTGAAGTTATTGTTGAAAAACAGGAATCAAAAAAAGAAACCAAAAAATTAAATAAATTAAAATTAAATTTAGATAGTAATTCTGTCCACGTCTTAATCAGTCCGTTGATAACCGAAAAAGCGGCTATATCCGAAAGTATAAATAAATACTGTTTTAAGGTGGCTAAATGGGCAACCAAGAACCAAATTAAACAAGCGGTTAAAGAATTATATGACATTTTACCAATTAAGGTCCATGTTATTAATGTCGAAGGCAAGAAGATAAGTACCAGACGTTCGAGCGGTAAACGGTCGGATTATAAAAAGGCTATGGTAACTTTACCGTTGGGCAAGACCATAGATATTCATAAAGGTGTCTAGATCTGTGTTAAGAAAAGTATGGGAATTAAAAACTACAAACCAACTACGGCCGGACGACGCAATTCCAGTGTGCAGGATTTTAGCGATATCACAAAAACACGACCGGATAAATCGTTAGTCGTGCCGTTAAAAAAGAAATCCGGCCGAAATAACCAAGGTAAAATTACAGTGCGCCATCAAGGCGGCGGAGTAAAAAGGAATTACCGCATCGTTGATTTTAAAAGAATTAAATTTAACGTATCGGCCGAAGTTTTAGCGATTGAATATGATCCAAATCGCGGTCCGCGCGTGGCTTTGGTTCAATATACAGATAATATCAAATCCTACATTATTTGCCCTAAGGATTTAAAAGTGGCGGATATAGTTATTTCTTCCGATAAACAGATTGAGGCAAAAGTAGGCAATCGAATGCCGATGGAGTATATTCCAAGCGGTCTATTCATCTATAATGTTGAGTTAACTCCCGGTAAGGGTGGACAGATGGTGCGAGGCGCGGGCAATTCCGCTCAGTTATTGACGATTGAGGAAAATTACGCGGTGGTTAAATTACCATCTGGAGAAATCAGAAAAATTAATAAAAGATGCGCCGCTACGATTGGGCAGGTGGGAAATGAAGATTACCGTTTAGTTCGTTGGGGCAAGGCCGGGAGAATGCGTTTGCGCGGTATCCGTCCGACAGTCAAAGGTAAAAATATGAATCCGGTTGATCACCCGCATGGCGGTGGCGAAGGCCATAGTCCTATCGGGCAAAGACGCGGTCCGCAGACAATTTATGGCAAGACCGCCATGGGTGTCAGAACCAGAAAACCAGGCAAGTGGAGCGATAAATTTATTGTTAAATCTAAAAGAGAATCTAAGAGAAAATAAATTATGTCAAGAAGTTTAAAAAAAGGACCTTTTGTAAACGAAAAATTAATGATCAAGGTCAAAAAAATGAAGGAAAGCAAAGCCAATCAACCGATTAAGACATGGGCTCGCGATTCCACCATTACGCCAGACATGATCAGTATGACTTTTTTGGTGCATAATGGCAAAAATTTCATCAGTGTTTTTGTTGAAGAAAACATGGTTGGTCACAAACTGGGAGAATTTTCACCAACCCGTAAATTTATAGGCCATGGAGGAAAGATCGCCAAGGAGCAAGGCAAAGAGCAGAGTAAAGAATAAAAATAAAAGACACGAATATGATAGAGGTCACAGCAAAATTAAATTTTTTAAGAATTAGCCCACGAAAGGTTCGTCTGGTTGTTGATTTGGTGCGTGGTAAAAAAGCTCTCAGAGCCGTTGATGTTTTATCTATCTTAAACAAAAAGTCATCTGAACCAGTTAAAAAATTATTGTTATCAGCCATTGCAAATGCCAAGCATCATTTTAATTTGGTTGAGGACTCTTTAAAAATTACCAAAATTATCGTCAATGAAGGGCCAACCATAAAAAGATGGATGCCGCGGGCAAGAGGTAAAGCAACCATGATCAGAAAGAGGACTGCGCATATCAATATGGTTTTGACAGGAGAAGAGGGAACCAAAGTACGACAAGATATGGTCAAGAAAAAAGAGATAAAAAATAAATAAATTAGAATATGGGACATAAAGTGCATCCAACAATCTACCGCATACCCAATCTATATACTTGGGATTCTAAATGGTTTGCCAAAAAAGGACAGATGGCTTTATATTTACAACACGATAGTAAGATACGAAAATATCTTTTTAAAAAATTAAAAGATGCGTTAATTGACGCGATTGGAATTGAGAGAAACGCCAAAAACATGATTATTACGATTTTAGCCGGTAAGCCCGGTGTAATTATCGGTCGGGGCGGCAAAGGATTGGAAGAACATCGAAAATATATTGAGAGAAATATTTTGCAATTTAAATTAAAAGTTGAAATCAATGTCCAAGAAGTAAGGCAGAGCGCGTTGTCAGCTAGAATTATGGCTCAGTCAATGGTTGCTGAAATTGAACGTCGTATGCCTTTTAGACGAGTTATGAAACAAGCGATTGAAAAAGTAATGCAGATCGGAGCTAATGGAGTAAAAGTGCGCATGGCTGGACGTCTAAACGGCGCGGAAATTGCGCGCAGTGAAAAATTAAGCGCTGGCAAAATGTCATTAATTACCGTGCGAAGCGATGTGGATTATGCTCTGGCGGAAGCGCAGACCATTTATGGAAAAATTGGCGTAAAAGTCTGGATTTATAAGGGCGAGGCTTTTGGGCGTCGAGAAAAATTTGTTAAATTGGATAAAAAAGAAAAATAATATCAGTACCAATCGGTTCTGTAATTAGTTTATGTTGTTACCAAAAAAGGTTTTACATAGAAAGTGGCATAAGGGCCGTCGTCGAAATAAAGGTGTTGCCACCAGAACCAACACCGTTGCTTTTGGCACTTATGGCATGAAGTCCATCGGTTATGCTTGGGTGACAAGCCGGCAGATAGAAGCGGCCAGAAAAGTATTGACTCGCTATGTTAAAAAAACCGGTAAAATTTGGATACGTATTTTTCCGGATAAGCCAATCACTAAAAAAGGCAATGAAATTCCGATGGGCGGAGGTAAAGGCGCGCCTGATCATTTTGTCGCCGTGATTAAGCCCGGGATGATCATGTTTGAAATGGAAGGCATTCCTCCAGACCAAGCGCGAGAAGCGATTCGGTTGGGTGGACATAAATTCGCGGTGCAGACCAGATTGGTTACTAAAAATTAAAATATGAAATGGATAGATTTAAAAAATAAAAACACCGCTGAACTAAAGGAATTATTAGCCGCGCAACTGGCTGAACGGCATGGTTTGAATTTTCAGGCGAGCGCTCGACAACTTAAACAGGTGAAAAAAATTAATATCGCCAAAAAGACAATCGCCAGATTGATCATGTTATTACGAGATAGAGAAATGGAAAAAGATAAAAAGAGATAATTATAATGAAAATATGGAAAAAATAAATAAAACTATCAACAAAAGGACCTTTGCCGGCATAGTGGTAAGCGCGGCCATGAACAAAACTATTACCGTATTGCTCATTTCTAAAAAGCTCCATCCGAAATATCAAAAGTTTTATAAAGTGAGCCGTAAATATCATGTGCATGATGAGGCTGGAACGGCCAAAGTGGGAGACAAGGTTAAATTTGTTGAATGCCGACCTTTATCAAAAACCAAACGTTGGAGATTAATATAACTATTTAGATATGATTCAACCCAGAAGCATGCTACAAGTGGCTGATAATACCGGAGCGAAAAAATTGATGTGCATCCGTGTTTTGGGTGGTTATAAGAAACGTTATGCTCGTCTCGGCGATATAATCACTTGTTCAGTAAAAGAAGCCGCGCCTCGAGGTTTGATTAAGAAGGGTGAAGTGGTTCACGCGGTGATTGTCAGACAGAGAAAAGAGACTAGACGAGACAGCGGGATTTATGTCAGATTTGATGAAAACGCGGTGGTTATTATTGATAAAAAAAGTAAGGAACCAAAAGGCTCTCGTATTTTTGGGCCAGTCGCTCGTGAATTAAGAAATAAAGGTTATAAGAAAATTATTTCTTTAGCGCCAGAAGTGCTGTAAATAGCCGAGTAAGCGGAATAAGCCAATAAGTGATAAATATGAAAATAAAAACCGGTGACAAAGTAGAAATAACTTTAGGAAAAGAACGTGGCAAGAGCGGCAAAGTTATTCAAATTTTTTCCCAAGAGGCGAAGGCGGTCATTGAGGGTTTGAATAAAATCAAAAAACACTTGCGCGCCAACAAAAAAGGCGAAAAAGGACAGATAATTGAATTGTCAGCTCCAGTGCGAATCAGTAATTTGATGTTGATTTGTCCAAAGTGCGCGCGCAAAACGCGAGTTGGTTATAAGATAGATGGCAATAAAAAAACAAGATTTTGTAAAAAATGCGGTGAATCAATCGAATAATATGAATAATTTATATAAACGATTTAAGACGGAAATCGCGCCGAAATTAAAAGCCGAACTTGGTTTAAAAAATATTATGCAAGTTCCGGCGATAAAGAAAGTAGTGCTTAATGTTGGAGTTGGAAAATTTACTAAGGAGGCCAATTATATAGAAAATGTGGAAAACACTCTGAGAAATATAACCGGACAGAAGCCTGTCCGCGCTAAAACCAACAAAGCAATTTCTAATTTTAAAACCAGAGCAGGCATGGTGGTGGGCGTAAGCGTGATTTTGCGCGGTAAAAGAATGTATGATTTTGTCGAGAAGTTATTAACAACAACTTTTCCACGCGTTCGAGATTTTAGAGGTATCGATCCTAATTCGTTTGATCGAGCTGGAAATTATAATTTGGGTTTTAAAGAAACTTTGGCTTTTCCGGAAGTCAAGTTTGATGAATTGGATAAAGCGCATGGTTTAGAAATAACGATCTGCACGACGGCTGCCAACAAGGAAGTCGGGTTGAAATTATTAACACATTTAGGATTTCCGTTTAAAAAATAAATATGGCTACAACAGCGCAAATTTCCAAGACAATTAATCGAAAACCAAAATTTTCCACTCGTCGAGTCAGTCGGTGTTTTGAATGCGGTCGATCGCGTGGTATTATTAGCCGAAAGTTTATGTTGTGCCGTATTTGTTTTAGAGAAAAAGCAAACCGCGGTGAGTTACCTGGCATAACTAAGTCCAGTTGGTAGTATTTATTCATTATAGAAATGCTATTAATAAAATTAAAAATAAATGTCAAAATAAAATATGATGACCGATCCTATTGCTGATATGTTAACAAGAATTAGAAACGCTTCTTTGGTGCGCAAAAAAGAAGTGTGTGTTCCGTTTTCTAAAATTAAGTTAAGCATAGCCAAAATTTTAGTTTCGGCCGGATATTTGGAATCAGTTGAAGAAAAAAAGGATCAGAAGCCCTATATTTTGATTAAACTTAAATATAACAATAAGCAACCAGCCATCGGTCATATTGCTCGAGTCAGCAAACCAGGATTGAGAAATTACGTGAAGAGTGATGAGATTAAACAAGTTTTGAATGGATTTGGTATTTCTATATTTTCTACTCCCAAGGGATTAATGACCGGTCAGCAGGCCAAAGCCGCCAAAGTCGGCGGTGAATTGATTTGCGAAGTTTATTAAAAAATTTTGTGTTTTATGTCTAGAATCGGCAAAACAATTAGACCAATACCAGCTGGCGTAAATGTGGAAGTCAAAGATGGCATGATTAGAGTTAAAGGGCCAAAAGGAGAGGTACAACAACCTTTAAATTCTTTGGTTAATATTGAAATTAAAGAAAATCAGGCGACAGTTAGCGTGAAAAATGAAAGTGTGAAATTACAAAGAGCTTTGTGGGGTACTTTTTCCGCTATTTTAGGCAATATGATTGTTGGAGTAACAAAAGGTTTTAGCCGTCAATTGGAAATAAACGGCGTTGGTTATAAGGTGGCGTTAAATGGTAAAGATTTGAATTTAGAAGTCGGCTATTCGCACCCGGTGGTATTTTCAGCGCCAGCCGGCATTGTCTTCACCGTTGAAAAAAATTTGATTACCATTACCGGCATAGATAAACAAAAAGTGGGCGAAATTGCAGCCAGTATCAGAAAGATTAGAAAGCCGGAGCCATATAAAGGAAAAGGCATTAAGTACATTGATGAAGTAATCAGAAGAAAAGCCGGTAAGACCGCGGCTAAAGGAGAATAAAATTTATCTATGAGAAGAATATTTAAAAAAACCAGAAACAATTTAAGACAAATTCGACACACGCGCGTCCGTTCTCGAGTAAAGGGAAATGATCAATGTCCTCGTTTGTCTATTTTTAGGGGTTTGCGAGAAATGAATTTACAGTTGATTGACGATGCGACCGGAAAAACTTTGTGCTCGATTGATACTAGTCAGATAAAGCCAGGTGAGGCCGGTGAACGGAAAGGAAAAGTAGCTAAATCATATTTAGCTGGATTAGAGTTGGCGAAGAAAGCTAAAGATTTAAAAATAGAATCAATTGTTTTTGATCGTGGCGGTTACAAGTATCATGGCCGGGTTAGCGCGGCCGCTGATGGCGTTCGAGCGGGAGGACTAAAATTTTAAAAAATTGCTTAACATCTTTTAATACTATGGGAAAACCTAATCGAAGAAAATCAGGCAATAGACCGGAAAAGAGTGAGTTTGATCAGCAAATTTTGGATTTAGCGAGGGTGACTCGTGTTACTAAAGGCGGAAAGCACATGAGTTTTCGCGTCTGTGTTGTGATTGGTAATCGTAAAGGGAAAGTGGGTTTTGGAGTAGCAAAAGGACCAGATGTGCAAATTGGAGTGGAAAAAGCGGTCAATCAGGCCAAGAAAAATATGATTTATGTTCAGACTGTTAACGAGACCATTCCTCATCCAGTCAATTATAAATTTAACGCCGCCACTATTTTTATGAAGCCGGCGCCCAAAGGAAGCGGTATTATTGCTGGCGGTCCAGTTCGGGCATTGTTGGATTTGGCTGGCATACCGAATGTTTCGGCAAAAGTATTGGGTACTACCAAAAATAAAATTAGCATAGTAAAGGCCGTTTTTGCCGCGCTACAGACGTTTAAGAAAGATAAATCACATCACATCCTAACAAACGAACAACCAGAAAATGATATCCCAAGTGTATTGACAGAAAATAAATAATTAATTTTTACCAAAATTCTTAATTCTTGGTTTTCAATTCTTAATTCAAGATATGTCTTTATCTCCAACTACAATTAAACCGGCTAAAGGCGCTAAAAAAACTTCTAAGAGAAAAGGCCGAGGTAATGCTTCCGGCGCCGGTAATTATTCTGGTCGAGGCGGAAAAGGCCAACGAGCTCGTTCGGGCGGAAAAAGCGGTTTGAAATTAAAAGGGTTCAAGCCGATTTTACAGTCCACTCCTAAATTACGCGGTTTTAATTCATTAAAAATCAAGCCGACTGAGATTTATTTGAGTACTTTGGAAAAGAAATACAATGATGGGGAAACAGTTAGCTTTATGACCCTGAAAGCCAAATGTTTATTAGGCAAACGAAATACATCGGCCAAAATAATCTTAAACGGGGAACTTACAAAGAAACTAATCATTGAAGGTGTTAGATGTACCGCCGGCGCTTTAGAAGCCATTAAGAAAGCCGGTGGAGAAGTAAAATATGTTTGAAAAAATCTTACAGGCCTGGAAGATTCAAGATATACGGAAAAAAATTCTGTTTGTTTTGATGTTGCTAGTAATTTTTCGTCTAGCCGCCCATATTCCGATTCCGGGAGTTAATGCCGATAATTTAAAAAATATTTTAGCCGGCAATCAGGTTTTGGGTTTATTGAATATTTTTAGCGGCGGGACGATGCAGAATTTTTCTATTGTAATGTTAGGGGTGGCGCCATATATTACCTCGTCAATCATTTTTCAGCTTTTAGCCATGATCGTGCCTAAGTTGGAAGAGATGCAAAAAGAAGGCGAAAGCGGTCAACAGAGGATTAATATGTACACTCGTTTATTGACTGTGCCATTGGCTTTTTTGCAATCTTTTGCCATGATTCGTTTGTTGAATAATAATCAGGCCATGCCGATTTTGACAAATTTGACTACATTGAAATTAATAATGATTATGACTACGATTACGGCCGGTACGGTATTTTTAATGTGGATTGGCGAGTTGATTTCTGAACAGAAAATTGGCAATGGTATTTCATTGTTGATTTTTGCCGGAATCATCTCCAGTTTACCAGGGGTAGTGCGTAACGCGATCATTAATTATAGTGGTTCTGATTTTTATACCTTCGTTTTATTTGGTTTAATCGCCATCGTGACAGTGGTCGGTGTCGTTTTTATCACTGAAGGACAGCGAAATATTCCGGTTAATTATGCCAAGCAGGTCAGAGGAAATAAAACTTTTGGCGGGGCTACCTCTCACCTGCCGATGAGAGTAAATATGGCTGGTGTGATTCCTATTATCTTTGCCATTTCTTTAGTCCTCTTGCCATCAATGGTTGCTCAGTTTTTTGTGTCGGCGCAAAGCGCTTGGTTGGCTGGTCTGGCTACCGGCACAATCGCGTTATTTCAAAATCAAATTTTTTATGCCGTATTTTATTTTTTAATGGTCTTCGGCTTTACGTATTTTTATGTGGCGGTTATCTTTAATCCCCAAAAGATCGCGGAAAATTTACAAAAACAAGGCGGGTTTATTCCCGGCATCCGTCCCGGTCAAGAGACCGAGAAGTATTTGCAGAAAACTATGAACCGAATTAATTTATCGGGCGCTACTTTTTTGGGTTTGATTGCCATTTTACCTTTACTGATGCAAGGTATTATGGGAACGAAAAATATGGCTATTGGCGGCACCAGTTTATTGATCGTGGTTTCCGTCGCCATTGAAATTGCTAAACAGATTGATTCGCAGATTACAATGTACGCCTATGACTCTATTTAACGAAAAAAGAATACTAAAAAATATTTAAGAAATATTAAAATTTTAATTAGATACACCCAGTGAAGGGTGTTTTATTTTAGTTTTTTTAGGATAATCAAGAGATTTGTCAAATTGTATAATTTCGTGTTAAAATAGGGCGGTAAAAAGTGAATTAAATTATGAAGAAAATTATTATTTTAATCGGTCCGCCTGGGAGCGGTAAAGGCACTCAAGCCAAAAAAATAGCGCGAAAATATCATTACGGCCATATTTCCACCGGTGATTTGTTGCGGGCGTTAGCTAATGATGACAACTCTTTGCCAGAAGAAAAACAGGCCTTAGATAATATGAAAAATGGCGGCTTGGTGCCTGATTGGTTGATCTACCGTCTATCTTTTAGAGAAATTGATAAATATTTGAAAGATAATCGCGGTGTTGTCTTGGATGGGGCGATTAGAAATATTGGCCAAGCGGAAAAATATCAAGAGTATTTTCAAAGTAAAAAAATTGAGAATGAGGTGGTTGTATTGGGGGTGGCTTTAACTGACGAGGAGTCGTTTAACCGTTTAACCAAGCGTCGAATTTGCGATGGTTGCGGTGAAATTATTCCATATTTAAGTGCCACTAAAAATTTAAAATCCTGTCCTAAGTGCGGCGGCGCGCTAACCATTCGGTTAGACGACGACGAGACAATTATTGAGCAGAGAATTATTGAACAGGGCAACCAGGCTTTAAAGCCGATTTTGGATTATTATAATAATCTATGTGTATTGCAGAGGGTTGATGGGGGTGGGAGTATTGAGGAAGTAGAGGAAGAGATATCTAAATTATTCTAAATATGTTTATCAAAACACCTGAAGCAATCAATCAGATACAGAAGGGCGGCAAGATTCTCGGCAAAATTTTAGAAGAACTGGCCGATATGTGCGAACCGGGTATCGCTTTGCGCGCAATAGATAAAAAAGCTGAAAGGTTAATAGTAAAAGCTGGTGGCCGGCCGGCTTTTAAAGGTTTTCATAGTAGTCCGACCGATAATCCGTTTCCCTCGACCATTTGCGCCTCGATCAATCAGGAATTGGTGCATGCTTCGGGCAAGCGGGATATAAAATTAAAAAACGGCGATATTTTTAAAATTGATATTGGTCTGGAATATCCTTACCAGAAGAATTATCGGGGATTTTATACTGACACCGCGTTGACGGTTATGGTGGGCGATGGAGATGAGGAAGTTAAAAAGTTATTAGACATTACTCGTGGTAGTTTGGAGATAGGAGTTAAAGCCGTCCGGGCCGGTAAAACCGTGGCTGATATTGGCCAAGCCATAGAAAATTATGTTAATTCAATGGGAAAATATGGTATTGTGCGAGATTTGGTTGGACATGGGGTTGGCTATGAAGTCCATGAAGAGCCGCGAATACCGAATTTTTATGATAAAAAATCAGAGGGATTTATTTTAAAAGCCGGAATGGTAATCGCGATAGAGCCAATGATTTCTTTGGGCGGTTACAAAATAAAAGTTGGACCGGATGGTTGGTCAATTGAAATGGCCGATGGGTCACTTTGCGCGCATTTTGAACACACGGTGGTTGTGACTAAAGATGAACCGATTGTGGTCACTCGCCGGCCGGAAGAAATTGAAAATTTATGAAAATTTTGTCTATTGATTCC
>CAYHSR010000012.1:0-12658 GCA_964359335.1 uncultured Gammaproteobacteria bacterium
TTTTCTTTAGTTTGGGTCTTTGTCTTTGGTTGCTTGAGCTTTATCGTCTGGACAGGGGCCGTAGTTTGGATTAGCCGCGATTTGCCCAGCCCTGATCGCCTAATTGACCGCAATGTCTCGCAAAGCACCAAAATCTATGACCGCACCGGCAAAAACTTGCTCTATGAAATTTATAATAATGAAAAAAGGACGTTGGTAGAAATGGACAAAATCTCCAATTACGCGAAAAAGGCCACGATCGCTCTGGAAGACAAACATTTTTATGAACACAGCGGAATTAGAATCACCAGCATCCTGCGAGCAATGGTTAATAATTTGTTGAGCAGAGATATTGGCGGCGGCGGGGCATCCACGCTTACCCAGCAATTGATTAAAAATGCGGTTGTCGGCGACGAACGTTCTTATTTTAGAAAATTAAAAGAAGCCATTATGGCTATTCGGTTAGAAAAAAAATACAGCAAAGACGAAATCCTCCAAATGTATTTAAACGAAATTCCTTATGGCTCAACTAATTATGGCATAGAAGCGGCCGCGCAGTCATATTTTAAAAAAAATGCCAAAGATTTAACTATCGACGAAGCGGCCACGCTGGCGGCTATTCCGCAAGCGCCTACCACTTATTTAAATGATCTCAAAACTCTCGCCGTCAGACGCGACACTACTCTGAATTTAATGTATGACCAGGGATATATAACGGAAAAAGAAAAAAATGACGCTCAAAACACAGCTTTAAAAATCGCGGCGAACACCGGAACTTTGGAAGCGCCGCATTTTGCGCTCTATGTCAAACAACTATTGGCAGACAATTTTGGAGAAAAAACAGTTGACGAGGGCGGATTGAAAGTGATTACAACTCTAGATTATGCCAAACAAAAAATTGCTGAAAAGGCCATTGAGGAAATTACTAAAGACAATAGCAAAAAATATAATGCCAACAATGCCGCGCTGGTGGCGATGGATCCAAAAACCGGCGAGGTATTAGCCATGGTTGGATCGCGTGATTTTAATGATGACAAAATTAACGGTAAATATAATGTGGCGATTTTGGGTCGGAGACAACCAGGTTCGTCACTAAAACCATTTATTTATTTAGCGGCCTTTGATAAAGGCTATACCCCGGAAACCGTTATTTACGACGTTAAAACCGACTTTGGCCAAAATAGCTCTAAATCATATATCCCAAAAAATTATACCGGGCAGGAATATGGTTTAGTTACCATGCGAAAAGCCTTACAGGGTTCGCTTAATATTACAGCGGTCAAGACATTGTATTTGGTTGGTGTAGACAAAATGATCAAATTAGCCATGGAAAAATTCGGCTATACCACTTTTACCGGCGATTATGGTTTAAGTTTGGTGCTAGGTGGAGCAGAGGTTACTTTGATGGAACACACCACGGCTTACGGGGCATTAGCCAATGAAGGTAAATATAATAAACCGATTACTATTTTAAAGGTTGAGAATAACAAAGGAACGGAAATTTACCAAGCCCCTAAACCAAAAAATGAAAGGGCGGTGGATAAAAATACCGTGGCCATATTAGACAGTATTCTAACCGACGATCCGTCCCGGGCTTACATTTTTGGCGCTAATAGCCAATTAACTCTGCCAGGCCGGCCAGTGGCGGTTAAAACCGGAACTACCGATGATTCTAAAGATGCCTGGACAATGGGTTATACTCCCTCGTTGGTGGCAGGTGTCTGGGTGGGAAATACTTTACCAGCGCCGATGAGTGGCGGCGGAAGTATGTTAGCAACGCCAATTTGGAATCGATTCATGCGCGAATCATTAGATAAGACAGCGGTTGAGGAATTCCCCAAACCGGAAAAAAAAGAAGTAAATATTCCTTTCCTTAACGGTGAAAACGGCGGCATCACTTTAAAAATAAATAAAAAAACCGGAAAAATCGCCACTTCATCTACACCACACGAAATGATTACAGAGAAAACTTACCTTCCGCCTCACACTATTTTGCACTATATAAACAAAGATGAACCAACCAAGATAGGCAATTCGCAAAATGATCCGCAATATAAAATTTGGGAAGACGCGCTTCAAGTATGGATTGGCAAGCAACAAAATTTAGGAAATAGTTTGTATGTTTCTGATCCGCCGACGGATTATGATCAGCCAGGCGACAGTAAATTAGCGCCGACTCTGCAAATTATTTCGCCGGTCAACAGTTCAACCCTGACCAATCGTCAAATTGAATTTAAAGTTGAGGCCTCGGCTCCGCGCGGGGTTGATGAAGTTAGCTATTATCTTGGAAACCAAAAAATTGGTTCAACGAAAACCAGCCCGTTTGGTTTTAGTTATTACGCTCTAACATTGGAAAAAGGCGCTCAAACCTTTAAAATAATCGCCAGCGACGATCAGGGAAACAGCGCCAGTGAATTCATTACTATAAATTTGGCTGTTGATTTGGACTCGCCTAACTTTTTCTGGATTGATTCCGATCAGTTGACATTGGAAAAAAACGATTTTCCGCGCGTGCTTTATCTCACCGCTTTTCGCTGGAGTAACATTAAAAATATTAAAATATATCTTAAATCAAGCGCGGATGAAAAACTAATCTACACTTTTGACAAAAAAGAAAAAATTTACGGCTATAAGTTGCAATTTACCTGGAACAATTATCCGGCAACGGATGATTACACTTTAAGAGGAGTAATGGAAGATGATTTTGGAAAAACAGTTGAGAAAAATTTGACAGTGAAGGTGAAATAAAAATACTATTGCCGTATCGGCATTACAATATACACATAATTCTTATCATCTTTTGGGGCGAATAAACATGGGCTGTCGGAATTAACTATCTTTAATTCACATTCGGCGCTGGAAATATTATTTAAACCATCTAACACATAACGATGGTTTAACATGATTGACAGTTCTTCGCCAGACGCCTCACAGTTAAGCTCTGAACGGTGTTCTCCGGCCTGTGTGGATGAAGAAGATACATCTATCACCCCAGCGCTCGGTTTAACTTTAAAAACGACAGCGTTAACGCCAACGGCGGTAAACAAACTTGCGGCCTTAACTTCTTTGGTTAGCTGGGAGGCGTTAACTGTGGCCAAGGTTTTAAAATTTTCCGGAATAATTTGAGTATAATCGGGATATTTACCTTCAACCAAGCGGGACATAAGCTCAACATCATTATTTCTCAACACAATTTGATTGTCACTTAATACTATCCTCACTTGTTGTTCCTCGCCGCCGATATTTTTATTAATGGTTAAAACGCGATTTATTTCCATAGCCGTCCGAGCAGGTACAATTAACTGCGCGTCATCATCGCCTTGCGTAATTTTGATTTTTTTTTCGGCTAAACGATAACTATCGGTCGCGGCCATAATAATTTGTTTTTCACTGCCCTTAAAATTAAAAAAGATTCCGGCCAATTCCGGTCTAATATCATTTTTAGCTGCAGAGCCATTAACTTTATCTAAACCATTCTTTAGTTCATCTCTGTCAATTACATAACCACGACCACTTTCCACGTCCGGCACCACTGGAAATTCCTCGGCTGGCATACCTTTTATTTTAGTGGTTGATTTACCACAAGTGAGTTTTAATTCATTTTCTTGAATTGATAGTTCAACGGTTTCGTCAGAAAGCAAATTTACAAAATCAGATAGGGTTTTAGCCGGTACGGTAAAACTTCCCTCTTCTTCTATTTTTGCCCGCATTTGCACGGTAATCGCTAATTCTAAGTTAGTTGTAATTAATTTTACGCCATTTTTTTCGGCTTTTATCAAAACGTTATTCAAAATTGGTAAATTAATATTTTTTCCAGCTATTCCATTTACCAAAGAAAGGATATTGGCCAAATTCTCCCTTGTGCATATTATTTTCATAGTGGTTGTCTATATATAATATATAAAATTATAATAATAATAATAAAGCGGTGGATAGTATGTATAAGTTTTATATTGTATCTAAATTTAGATAAAAAAATTGTTTTGATTTGTTAATAATTTTAAACGCGACAGTTATATGACAGTGTGAATAATTTTAGAAAATTTTTTTTCTGTTGATAACTCGGTAGTGGATGTGGATATTTTTTGGTAATTATAAACAAGTTTTGAGGATAGTTATTAACTGGTTATGAACAGATTATCCCACATACAATTTTTGCTTGATTAATTCTATTTCTTGTTTTAATTTTAAATCATTTTCTTTTTTTATCTCTATCTTCTTGTCGGCATGCATAGCGGTAGTGTGGTCGCGTCCGCCCAATTCGTCTCCAATTGAAGGGTAAGACATATTTAATTCACTCCGCATCAGGTGCATAATAATCTGTCGGGGTGAAGAAAATCGTTTTTCCCGGCTAGAACCCAGAAGATTTTCCAAGGCCACCTGATAAAATTGAGCCACCGCGTCAATGATATTTTGTGGTGTAGTTGATTTTTGCATAGTATGTATTTCCATACTGGCCAATAAGCTATTAACTGATTCTTTGCTAGGTTCAATGTTTTTAAGTTGATGATAAGCGATAATCTTATTTAGCGCCCCCTCAAGTTCACGGACGTTTTTTTGGACCATCATGGCAATTGTTTGTAAAACCTCATTTTTTACAAAAAAGCCCAACTCAGCGGATTTTTTTTGTAGAACAGCTATCCTGGTTTCTAAGTCTGGTGGAGCCACATCCACAATCATACCCCACTCAAAACGGGATTTTAAACGGTCTTCCAGGGCTGGAATGGCTTTTGGCGGACGATCCGAGGTCATTACAACCTGTCGATTTTGCTGGTGTAATTCATTAAAAGTGTGGAAAAACGATTCCTGGGTGCGATCCTTGCCAGAAATAAATTGAATATCATCAATTAATAACAGATCAACATTGCGGTATCGGTCTTGAAAATTCTTGGCATTTCCTTCTTTTATTGAAGAGATAAAATCATTGGAAAATCTTTCCGCGCTAGCATACATGATGTTAATATCGGGGTTCCTCTTTAGCAGTTCGTTGCCAATGGATTGTAATAGGTGGGTTTTTCCTAAACCGACACCACCATAAATAAACAAAGGGTTATAGGCCTCGCCCGGTTTATTCACAACAGCTTGAGCGGCGGCAAAAGCCAGTTCGCTCCCCCCGCCAACCACATAGCGATCAAAAACATATTTTGGGTTTAGGCCGAATCTTCCCGGGCTGTTGACCGGCATAGTGTGATAAATTAGTTGGGTCGTAGCTGGTTCGGAGATGTTATTTTGATCAGCGGTTCCGACTACAACGCATAGATTTTGGTTGGGATCGGGCAAATTTTTGATGTTGCCAATCGCATACCCCATTCTTTTGACCGGTTTTCCCACTACCCGTTCTAATGAGGCTACAATCATTTGGTGATATTTTTTTTCTAACCAGGCCTTGTTAAAAGTGCTGGCTACTAAAATTTCTACCTCGCCATCTTGTAATTTGGCAATACCGGTATTTTTAAACCAAGTATTAAAATTGGGTTTGGATATTTTGGGTGAAAGTTCCAACTCGGCTAAAACCGCTTGCCAAATTTCATGATTGTTCATATTCTCAATTATTCAATTGATAGATTGTTTTATCATTATTTATTCTAATTTTATCACAGTATAGCAAAAAAACAAATTTATACATAAAGGTAAAGTGTATAGGTTGTGGATAAGTTGTGGAAAATGGGAATAATTAACTAAATTAATAAATGGTTAAACTGTTAAATTGTTATTGACTATTGACAAAAGTACAAATTTTAGACTATAATGTATCTATGACAATTTAGCAATTTAACCATTTAACAGTGCATACAATATGGCAATGAAGAGAACTTATCAACCAAAAAAACGCAAAAGAGCCAGATCCCATGGATTCCGCAATAGAATGAAAACCAAGGACGGTCGAGAGGTTTTAAAAAGACGTCGGATTAAGGGTCGGAAAAAATTAACGGTTAGCAGTGAAAAAATCGGTAAAAGGACGAGAAAGACAAGATAAGACCCAGAGTATTAATAATTGCCCGCGTTCAATTTTTTGGAAGCGGGCTTTTAATTTGTGGTATAATAATAGATAACAATTTAGAATTTACGTTATTTTATGTTAAAACAAGTCAATCGTCTAAAAAAAACGCGTGATTTTAATTTAATTTTAAAACACGGTCAATGGACGCGCGGTCGGTTTTTGGATATTAAATATTTAAAGTTAGCCGAAGCGGTCAATTATTTTCCCAAAAAGGAAGCAAGGGAAAGTTTTAAAAATCAGCTAAAGTTAGCGGTTGTAGTTGGGGTAAAGGTAAGCAAAAGCGCAGTTAGACGCAATCGGTTAAAACGACAGACGCGGGAGGTTGTTCGTTTATTGTTAAAAGACAATCAACTTATTGATGGTTACTATCTGATGTTGTTGGCTAAAAAAGAAATGTTAGATAAAACTTATGCCGAAATTAGCGAAGAAGTGAAAGTATTGTTAAATAAAATACTGAAAAAATATTAAATAAATCCTAAAAAAATATTTTTCTAATATTTTTAAATATTTTCTATGCGTCAAATTTTGTTAAAAAAAGTATTATTTATTTCACGTCTACCTGTTTTGTTTTTAATAAAAATTTATCAACACACTATTTCTCCAGATCATGGATTATTAAAAATCTTTTTTAAAAACGGCTTTTGTCGTTTTTATCCATCGTGTAGCGAGTATGGCTGTTTAGCAATAAAAAAACACGGGCTTATCCGTGGCATTCCAAAAGCGATTTGGCGTGTTCTTCGTTGTAACCCTTGGAGCAAGGGAGGGATTGATCTACATTACTAGTTTTAATAATTCTTCTTGATCAACTCCATTGCTACCAACTAAACCGATATCGTTTATTGTCCACTCCTCACCTTTTAAATTAGTTACTTTACCTCCAGCGCGACGGATAAGTAGAACACCAGGTAAGACATCCCATGGTTTGGCTTCAGTTAAAATACAACCATCGGCGCGGCCGCAGGCCACTGAAGAAGTTTCGATTCCGGCCGAGGCGAAACTGCGGAAGCGAATTTTTTCCGGATTGATTTTTTTCATGATATTAATAAAAACTTTTTGTCCAACGTTAGAATGTCCTCCGCAAAATAAAAATAATTTTTTATTACGATGTCCACTTCCGCCGGAAACAACAATTTTTTTAGTAAAAGTTTATTTACTTTTTTTATCAGTTTTTTTATTGTTTGCAGATCGGACATCATATTTTTTATTTTCTAATCCTTTTCAAAATTTTTAAATCTTCAATTATATTATCATGTTCTGTCTCCAAAACAAAATTTATATTTTTTAATCTTTTGTCTGATAATAAAAATTTAAAACCATCTAAACCGATTAAACCGTCGCCTATGTGTTCATGGCGATCTTTGTGTGAGCCCAGTTTAGTTTTGGAGTCATTGCAATGAGAAAGTTTGAGGCAACATAGTCCGATTGTTTTATCAAATTCCGATATAGTTTTTTTAACTGTTTCGAGCGTGCGGATGTCATAGCCAGAGGCAAAACCATGCTGGGTATCGTAGCAAATGCCGATATTGTATTTTTTTAATTTGGAGTGAAATAATATTTCCGCGATTTCTTCAAAAGAATCACCAATAATTTCACCTGAGCCGGCCGAGATTTCAATTAAAAATTGTGTTGTTCCGCGATATCCTTTTAAAGTTTGATCCAGTCCGTCAACCAGCTGAATAAAACCTTTTTCTTTTCCTAAATTTTTATAACTACCCAAATGAGTCATGAGATATTTTGCCTTCAACAAAGACGCTCGATCCAGCTCCTGACGAACCACGCTGATTGAAGCATATTTTGTCCGACTTTGTTCTGAGGCAAAATTAATAAAATAAGGCGCATGGACATACCATTCTTGTTGACTATATTTTTTACAGTTCTCCAAAAATTGTTTAACTATTTTTGGAGTTAATTGAGGCGCAACTCCGCCTTGCGGTGATCGAGTGAATATTTGAAAAACCTCACAACCGATTTGCGAGGCGTTGAGCGGAGCGTTGAAGAGTCCGCCAGCGATGGAGACGTGAGCGCCGAAGAGCATAAAGAATAATTATGTCAATTTAATACTTGTTCCTTCAGCCATTTAATCACCTTTCTATTTTGCACCGCCACGGCTAAGGTGTCAATTACGTCCGGACGCTTGAGATTTTCCAATACCTGCGTATCATTTTTATAAGTATTTTTAATCAGTTTAATTTCATCTTTGATTTCTTGATCTTCCGGTTTTAAATTGTTGTCCAAAGCGATCTGGCGAGCGATTAAGGCGGAGCGAACGCGGCGATCGGCTTGGTTTGCAAAATCATCATGAATTTGTTTTTCGGTCTTTTTTAAATCAGCCAAATATTTTTCCATTTCAATTCCCTGTTGAGTCAAGCGTTCTTTGAGTTCATGAAACATTTTGTGTTTTTCGTGATCAAGCAACACTTCGGGCAGTTCGCTAAATTCACTGCTGGAAATTAATTTTTCAAATATTTCAATTTCCAGGCGTTGTTCTTCTTTTTGATCTTCTTCTTTTTGTAAATTCTCGCGTAAAGTTGTTTTTAATTTTTCCAAATTCTCCAGACCAAGAGATTTAGCAAAGTCATCACTGAGCTCCGGATATTCAATTGAATAGATATCATTGACTGTAATTTTAAAATCAACATCTTTGCCGGCTAAATGTTTTTGATAATGTTCTTTGGGGAATCTGAGAGCAAATTCTTTAGTATCATCTTTTTTTAACCCAACTAATTGTTCTTGCAGACCGGGAATATAGTGTTGCTCGGATAAATAAACGCCGTGATTTTTCGCCTGGCCACCGTCAAGAGGAATCTTGTTAATAGACATGTCCATGTTTATCGTCACCTTATCTTCCTTTGTCGCCGGGCCGTTTTTGATAACTTCTTTAGCCTGCATTTTTGTCAGATGGCCCAAAACCTCGTCCATTTTTTTATCGTCAACTTTGACATTTTTTTTCTCAATTTTAATTTTACTTAGATCGCCGATTTTAATAATTGGCATCAGGGCAACAACGGCTTTAAAAATAAAATCATTGCCCGGAGCCATTTTTTCAATCGTAATTTGAGGCATGCCAATAGTTTGTAAATTTTCCGCTTGGACAGCTTGGGAATAATTGCTTTCCACAATAGTTTGCATGGCCTCTTCCATTATCTTTATTTCACCTAATTGTTGCTTGACAGTTTCGTAGGGTGCCTTGCCCGGGCGAAAACCTTTGATAGCGGCGCGTTCAGATAAGCGAGTGGCGGCTTTGAGTAAATTTTTTTCATAATCAGCCGGGGCGACGGTAATGATTAACTCAATTTGGGATTTTTCTAATTTTTTGAGAGTGTGGGACATATATTGTATATGTCATTCCCGCGAAGGCGGGAATCCACGTCGTTCACTTTAAGTGGTGATTGTGGATCCCCGCCTATGCGGGGATGACAGATTAAATTATATAAAAATTGACAGGCCAAACCTGTCCATTGGCTTGATTTTATTATAGTTTAATTGTTTTGTCAAATATAATCATTTTAAATTATCCCACATAAACAGCCAAATGTTTTTTAAGGTCTGGACAAACTGGCATTCACTCGGATTTTCTGAAATATTCTGAAAATGCGATGAAATAAAAAACCGACTCGGGTAAAACGAGCGGTTTTTTGTTTGAAGAAATATTATTTATAATTTAATCTCTATGCCGTATTTCTTAATTTCGCTTATCAAGCTACCATTACTTTTGAAATCTTTTGGGTTAAAACCAATTGGTTCAATAGTTAAACCATTATTTTTTATTCTCTTTAACCACAAATAACGCAATGCATCCCAAGCATCAGTAAAATTTGGCGACACAATACAGACATCAATATCGCTCCACTCATGAGCCGTTCCTTTGGCGTATGAACCAAAAACAATTACCTTATTTATTGGCAGTTTGTCTTTTCTCAAAATAGAAACGTAGTCTTCTACTTCTTCGGTTATTTTTTTTGGTAATATTTTTTTAACCATAAATAAAGTTTTTTTGTTTTGATCAAATACTTTTTCGTAAAGTCTATATTGCATTTCTTATAAAAATTTAGTTTTTCGTTGTCATAGCGCGCGGCAATATTGAAAGTGGTAATGGTTTTTAGATTTTCAATTTGTATTTCTGAAAATTTTATTTTCGTCAATTCAGATAGTTTTGCCAAATCATGTATAAAAGGCGAATTTTGTTTGGTATTTTGCACCACTAAACTTTTTAGCGCCTTTTCTAAAGTCAAATGGCAAAAAAATAAACAGGAATCGTATCGTTTTAATCCAAATAAACCGTTTGCGGTTTTCCAATCATTGGCTGATGATTTTTGCCAGAATTCAATTGTTTCTTTGAGTGTTGGACTCATATCTGATTTTAGATTAGCATATTTTCAAAGATAAATCAAATTTGTTAACCAATTTAATTCCCCCCAAATCTCCTCTGTCGCCGAGCGTATTCGGCCAGCGCTTCGTCAACATCAGACGTAGAAAATTCCGGCCACATTTTTGGCGAGAAATACAATTCGGAATAAACCGCTTGCCATGGCAAGAAGCCGGATAAGCGCATTTCGCCGGAAGTACGGACTATAATATCAGGGTCTGGTTGACCAACAGTCCAAAGATTTTGTGATATAATTTCTTCAGTGATTTTGTTGATTGGAATTTTTTGGGTAATTATTTTTTTAACTGCTTCCACAATTTCGGCTCGTCCACCATAATTAAGACAAAGATTAACTGTGCCATTTTTATTGTTAGCGGTTTTGGTTTCGGTTTGTTCAATCAGTTTTTTTATTTGAGAATCCAGTTTAGTTGGCAACCCCAGCACCTTGATTTTAATTCCTTTTTTATCCAGTTCTTTTGTTTCTTCCACCAACGCTCTTTTGAGCAGGCGCATCAAATAACCAACTTCGCGCGCGCTTCTACTCCAATTTTCCGTGGAAAAAACATAGGCACTGACAATTTTTATTCCTTTCATAAAGCAATGATCAGTCACGGTTTTAAAATTTTCATAACCTTTTTTGTGGCCGATTAGAGCGGGAAGATTATTTTTTTTGGCCCAGCGGCGATTGCCGTCTAAAATAAAACCGATGTGATGAGGAATATGATTGATCATAAAATAATACGAAGTATAATGATGAAAAAAATAGGAGACAGTTTAAAACCGCCCCCTAAAAAATATAATTTATTTCCTATTTTATCAATAGCCCCACAATCAACAGCGCCACAATATTTGCCACCTTAATCATTGGGTTGATCGCCGGGCCGGCTGTATCTTTGTAAGGATCGCCAACCGTATCGCCGGTGACAGCGGCTTGATGAGCGAAAGAACCCTTGCCGCCGTAATTGCCGCGTTCAATATATTTTTTGGCGTTATCCCAGGCTCCGCCACCGGTGGTCATAGAGATGGCCACAAATAATCCGGTGACGATTGTTCCAATTAACAATCCTCCCAAAGCCTGAATGCCTAAGAATGGAGTAAAGCCGACGATAATTGGAACTAAAACCGGAATTGTTACAGGTAAAATCATTTGACCGATAGCTCCTTTGGTAACGATGTCAACCGCCTTAGAATAATCCGGTTTGCCGGTGCCTTCCATAATTCCTTTGATTTCTCTAAATTGTCGACGAACTTCTTCTACGACATTACCAGCGACTTTTCCAACCGATTCCATCAACATCGCGCCAAATAAATATGGCAATAATCCGCCGATTAATAATCCGGCCAAGACTTTTGGATCATCCAAATAAAATTTTACAGTACTCGGTAATTTGTGAGTGAAATCCGCGAATAAAACCAAAGCGGCCAAAGCGGCGCTGGCAATTGCATAGCCTTTTGTGACAGCTTTGGTGGTATTGCCAACCGCGTCTAATTTATCGGTGATAACGCGAACATCTTCCGGCAGACCGCTCATTTCGGCAATACCACCAGCATTGTCCGTAATTGGGCCGTAGGCGTCAATTGTGACAATAATTCCAGCCAAAGATAACATACTCATCGCGGCCACGGCTACGCCGTAAATTCCAGCTAAATAATAAGCGCCTAAAATTGCGGCCACAATCGCGATAACAGGCAAAGCGGTTGAACGCATGGAAACTGCTAAACCAGCAATAACATTGGTGCCATGACCGGTTTCCGAAGCCTTGGCGATTTGTTTAACTGGTTTAAATCTGGTGGAAGTATAATATTCAGTAATCCAGACCATTAGGCCGGCTAATATCAAACCAATGACGGCTGATAAATAAATTTTGTTGTAACTATAACCATTTAAACCACTCATTAACCAACGAGTGACCGGGTAGAAACCAATTAACGCTAAAACGCCGGAAGCAAACAAACCTTTATATAAAGCATTCATTATATTTTCTTTTTTCCCCAAGCGAATAAATAAGGTTCCTAAAATAGAAGCAATGATAGAAATACCACCAAGAATCAGAGGATAAATTATTACTTTTTCATTACCAATAAACATCAAAGATCCTAACACCATCGCGGCCACTGCTGTCACAGCATAGGTTTCAAACAAATCAGCGGCCATGCCGGCGCAGTCTCCAACATTATCACCAACATTGTCAGCAATAACAGCCGGATTACGCGGATCATCTTCCGGGATGCCTTTTTCTACTTTACCAACTAAATCGGCGCCCACATCAGCGGCTTTGGTAAAAATGCAACCGCCAATTCGAGCAAAGACC
>CAYHSR010000013.1:0-10785 GCA_964359335.1 uncultured Gammaproteobacteria bacterium
TCGAGGCGCGGGTATCGTGTTCCTGGTCGTCGAATAACGGCTCGATTGTGAATTGACCAAATTTGGCGCGAAAATCCGCGTCTTCATGCAAAGGAGTTAGAATCACCACTTGGTACTTATCTTTAAGTAAATCAAAAAAAACATTCAGCAAAAAATTTCTGATTATGTATGCCCTGCTCACACTGATAAAAATGACTGGCTTCATACGGTTTCTTTGGTATAATTTACAATGAACTTCGCGAGCTCAAAACTGGAATCTACAACCACCACCGGAACACGAACATTTTTAAACATGGTTAACTCCGTGCATGCTAAAATTATTCCACTCACTTTTTGTTTTTTGACTAGCTCGCGTATTATAGACAGATACTGCTCTCGAAGATCTCGTTTTCCACATCCAAGCTTAACATTCTCAATTAAGGCGGCAACTTCATCTTGTATTTTTTTTGTTGGTTTAATATAGATAGAACCAGATTTTTCTATATACTTTTTATACGTGTTCTTAAGATAAGTAACCATGCCGCCGAGCACAACAACTTTTAAATTTTTTTTATCCTTTAATAGCGCGGCAGAGGTTATTTCTATTATATTTAAAATCGGCGTGCGAATGTGTTTTTGCACTTGATCAATCCAATATGCGGCGCTGTTGCACGGCACCAAAATCACATCAACCGGATATTTCTGTAGCTTCAAACAACTTTCTACCATGCCTTCTACAGGCGACATCTCGTTGTATAAAACCGCGCGCGTCCTGCTTGGAATATGCGGGTTGCTGTCAACAACCAATCTAATGTGGTCCCAATCTTTTTTTGCTGGCGTTAGATCCATGATGTTCTTCATAAACATCAAAGTCGCGTATGGTCCCATTCCACCGAGAATACCGACTATTCTACTTCTACCAACCTTATTTTGAAATGCCTTATTTATCATATCAATGCTTTCTAATCATAACTCTGATCAAACGAACCGCGCTCATTCCGATATCCGCAAATGAATATGCTAAAAATACCGGCACGACCAGCTTTGGTGTTAATAAAAAAGCAACCAGATATATTACATAACAAAAAGTGGAGGAAAAAAGGTGCTCTTTCAAGAAAAATTTCAAACGAGAAAAAAATGACTTTTTATAATTCTCTGAAAACGACCATTTGTCAGACTCATTTTCGTAATCGCCCTTAAAAGCCAAGTACTCTTGAGTGACGTAGGATCTGGCGATCATTCGCGCGCCGAATACGGTAAATGCGATCAGTAAATATTCTACTCTGTTAAAAACGACAAAAAGATAGTACCCAAGAGAAGTAAAGAAGGTAAACAAAGATATGTTTGTGTTAAGACACTCCAAGAGACCGCCTTTCTGCCGATTCGCCGGACTTCTCGCGATGCCCAGCTTGTCCCATGCGCGCGCCACATTCCCGTCGCAATGATCCAACAAAAAAGACAGCATAAAAATGATCAGGCCGGCAAATATTTTCTTTTCAAACACGACAATGCCTCCAGCTATCGCAAAAATAATTGATAGAACAGAAATCCGGTTCGGTGACATTCCCAAGACAAGAAATAAGTAGCTCACCGGAAAAGAAATTTTTCTGTAAAAGTAATTAAAAAAAATCTGCGGGTATTCTTTTGCGCCGCTACTTTTTAAAAACTCTTTAAATCGCATTTGTGCCATATAATTAATTGCCTGCCTTAAAAATATAAAACTGCTGGTGCGCGAGCGGATGTCGGCGACCGCCTAAAAATAAAACTTTCAAGTAATCAATCAGCAAAAAAGTGTCCACTAATTTCATAAAAAACAATAAAACAAATTTTCTATCAGTGGCCAAGCTCGGCAGACGGCGGAAAATAGAACACCAAATATTTCTATTGGCGGAATTTAATTTCTCCGTCAAGCAAAAGTAATTTTTAAAAGAGGAAATATATTTTTCTTCCGACCGATAAATTTTTAAACTGTCTACTGACAGGTCTCTTTCCCTTGAAATGGAATCCCTGCTTATCAAAACACCTGATTCCGAAATGGCCTCTTTTACTTTTTTAATAGCAGAGACAAACTCTTCGTCGTCCAGATACATAAACACTCCTCCGACGAAAACTAAATCATACTTTCTTTTTGATGGTTCAAAACCGTTGAAATCAGACGCAAAAAAATTTATATTTTGATTATTGGAAAAACGCCTTTTATTCTCATTTATAAATCTCTCAGAAAGATCAAAAGCATCAACTCTCTTAAATATTTTATCCAATACGGCAGACACCCTGCCTGTTCCGGCGCCGCAATCTAGAGCACAATTACGTCTACCGCAGTATTTTTTTATTAAATGCTTTATTATCTTTTCTTCAATCTTGAATCGGTAATGGTGATAGAGCAGGTCGCTGTTTGTGACAATACGTCCGGTTAGCGTCTTATCGGCACCGAATAAATGATAATTAAAATCGTCAAAATCCTCATAATGAAAATCTTTTTCGAAATGGTTGATTCTCTTAGTTGGATCTATAGCAAAGGTCATATAGATGGCCGATAAAGATTTAATGCTATTCCCAATCATCGCAAATAAAAATATTCGCCGGATAAAATCTAATTGATTTGTTCTTAATTTTTTTTTCCACCATAGCGGCGAGTTTCTTGTTGGCAAGCGCTTTCTTCAAAAAATGCAGAGGCAAATTAAACCTAACAATAGAATTTCTTACTTGATGCCAAGTAATACCGCTGTTCAAAAATAGTCCTTTCTTTATTATTTCTAAAATGTCCCCCAAAGCAAAACGCCTAAAGGTTATTTTTGTATAAAAATTTTTATTATCTTGGCTTAACTCGCTTAATCTAAAAACTTCATGCTTACCTAAATAGCTGTCCACCAGCGAATTCAACAAATCGACACTTGATGCTAAATCAACATATTCATCTACTTCAAAAAACTCTTTGCCACAAGAAACAATTCCACAAATTTTGCCGCTGACCAATTTTTCGGTCGCCTGCTCCTTTGAGGATTTAATTAATTTAATCCGCCTATCTTTGAATAAGCGCAACAGTTCGATGCGATTAATATTCAAAAAATGCGCGTTGTTGTTTAAAATTACTTGTCGAATATCATCGTAGTCAATCACATTGGCAAGAATATGATTATAACCAGCACGCCTCACCGCCTCCAACCGATTGGCGCCATCAATGACTATTTTAAACTCTCCATACTGGCCAACCACTATCGGGTCAATAAAAACTTTGTCAATTTTTATCTTCTTATAAAGCACAGCCGTCCTTATCGGATCAAATTTTTCATAAATACTCAGACTAGAAATCGGTAAAATTTGTATTTTCTTTTTTATTAAATCGACATCATTTCTAAAGATATTTTCAGAATCAACCACTCTTCTTCTTATCATTGTCGTGGAAATACCTTGGGTATAAGGAAAAATTTTTAGTTCTATACCGTTCTTTGCCAAATAATCAATCACTGCTTTCCGATCACTGCCCTTAACCCAATCCTCGCTTTGCACCATAACATCCGGCTTAATCACTTTTAAAATTTTTCTTTGATCCAGATCGGAATATCCAACCACCCTATCAACGAACGGCAAAGATTCGAGAACTGCCGCTCTTTCTTCAAATGTCATTATTGGATTTTTTCCTTTTTGTCTGAAGACAGAATCATCCTTTTGAACGCCTACCACCAATTCGCCGCCAAATGATTTGGCCTTTTTAAGAATATTAATATGGCCCGGATGAAGAAGATCAAAAACACCTGTCGTATACACCACCCTATTTTTTTTATTAAGCGCCTTTTTTGCGTTCATATCACCATTTATTAATAACGTTCGTTACACGTTTTTTTACTTTCAAATAAGCTCTAACAGACTCTTTTTCCAATTCTGGAGAGATAAGGCGTAAAATTTCTTTGCCCAAAACACGATACTGTCCACCGACCTTGTTAGCTCGCAAAATACCTTTTTTAAGCAGTCTTTTAACCGTACTTTCGCTGATTTTCAATAAACCCTGCACCTCGCTGGTGGTATAGACAGCATCGCTTTTTATTTCCTCTGGCATATGATAACAAATTTTGATAATGAAACTCCGTTGGATAGTATACCAGAAGTGTCAAAAGGTGTCAAAAGGTGTCAAAAGAGTTATGCACAGGGTATCCCGCGCTAAACAACGCCTTTTTTAATTTTGGCAGGCTCTTAAGAACTCCAGCTATGACTCGCGGTATTTTTTTTAACGGCAGACCCCTTGACTCCCCCATTCTTTGGCGATAAGAGACTGGAATCTCTTTAAAGAAAAATCCGCTAAAAATAGTTCTTAAAACTATCTCCGAAGCCACAAGGTCTTTATTTATCCACGGCTCGCTAAACACCTTATCAACCACCACTCTCCCATAGAGCCGAAATCCGCTATCCGCATCTTTCACTTTTACACCAAAATACAAAGACAATAATTTATTGTACCCCCACGTCAACAATCTGCGATATAGTTGATCAGAACGGTTAGTTTTAACTCCGACTATAAGCCCGTCAAGCCGGCGATGCCTGTATAATGTCCAAAAATCTTCCGGATTGTGCTTGCCACCAGTGTCGCTAAAAAAAATATAATCATTTTTTGCCAATTTAAAAGCATCGCACAATGCCCTAACATAACCCTTGCGCTCTTGAGCGGTAGAATGAATGACGCCAAGTTCTTGCACCAACCTGCCGATTATTTCCTTGGTCCCATCGGCGCTTCCGTCTTCCGCAATAATAAATTCTGAACCAGGAATACGGAAAACTATCTTTTCATAAATTTCGCGAATTTCCGCCTCAATTGTTCCAGCTTCATTATACACATTAATGACCACAGAAACAGGATCATTCAAATTTTCATTTTCTGCGCCTACAAACATACGATTTCTATTTTAAAAATTTATAAATTTTGATATTTCCGTTGCCATAAACTAAATCGCCAAAAAATTTACCGTCAGATTGAATGTGTTTTATACGATCATCCACATACACATATTCAATCTTATACATAGGCAAAGCGGCTAATAGATTATTATTTATTTTTTTATATTCTCCACTTCTCATTTCGCGTTCTGCGACAGACGCCTCTCGATTTGGATTCCCTTTAAAAAACCTATTAAACGATTTATCAACCGAATAATAATCACCAAACAAATATAGTAATATAAATTGATTTTTACTTATACTTTGAGCAAAATCCTCTTCTGGCACGCCAAACAATGCGTTGATAATCATGTATCTTTTCCAAATTTCGTCGTTAGAAACAGTCGTTAAAACTCCATTGGGATAAAAAACTTTATTGTTGGTATGCAATAACAGCTCGGCGTTTGTCTGGGGCGACAAAGTAGCCACAACGCTGTTTTGGTTGGTATTTTTCATTAACCACTGGTAACTATCTGAATATTCCTTGCTGATAGTATGCTCGTTAGCAAAATTTTTGCTATATAAAAATTGCGAGTAAGCCTCGCCGGCGAGGGTAAAACCTGCCGCCGCAAATATTAAAACCACAATTAACGATTTTAAAAAGCGTTTATTGCTCTTATTATACAGCCAAAACAAAAAAACTGACCAACTTAAAAACAATGGAAAAAATAACTCTCTATGCCAATGGTCCGGCTGCGGATTGAAGCCGGTAATGACCTGCAAATTTAATACAATAAAAATGGGAGCTAATAAACCGCATAAAAAAACCAGCAGAATATTATCGTTCTTTTTTAAAATGAACCAAAGCAATAATACCACTGAAACAACGCGCAAATATGTCTTCCATGTAAAAAAACGAAAGAAAGCGCCGGTTTCAGTTCCGATACGCGAAACAATGTCAGGATACTGCGGTAATGAAGAAAGCTTAACAAAATTAAACCAATAATAAGCGGAGCAACCAATGGCAATCAAAACTATGATCAAAAGAATTTTTACCCTATGATAATTTTTTTGCAACAAAAATATTAAACCCATCGCGCCGATACCGCATAAAACATAAACCCAATCATATAAATAGGCGTAGAAAAGGCTCCCCGCGCCTATGCCCGCCAAAATAATATCGTGTGTTCTCCCATATTTTACAGCACGAAAAACAAAAAGCAGGGCGAATAAATAAAAAACATAAGTAATATTTGGATAATCAAATCTGTTAAAAAACAGCGCGCCGGGTGTATTTATAAATGAAAAAAGCTCGCCAGACAACAACTTTGGGCCGTCAAAAGAAATCGGCGGAATTAACGCGCCGATGGCAGGAAAAAAGACAAACAAGATTCCTCCGGCTACGGCTAACAAATTTTTTTTAAAAATCTCATATAAAAAATAATAGGCCAATAAAAAGATAATCGCTGGAAATACAAAATCAGATAAAATAAACGCATTTTCCATTGATCCAGCCAATTTTGCCAGAAAAGATAACACCATTGGATTTAACGGTGGCAAGATTGTCGGCTGATCTTGATTCTCCGCTAAACTGATGTCATCAGATTGCCGGTCAAGATAAACCGCGCGGGCTCGTGGCCCGTATGTCACTGTCTGATCAAATTCTATATTAAAAACAATCGGATAATAAACCCGATTTGGGTCGCTTTTCAGTCTAGGCATCAAAAAATGGTGGCTACCAAAAATGATGCCAATCGCAACAGAAACAAGAATGCCTAACGCGTGTTTTTTCCCAAATTCCGGCAACGCCATATAAAAAATTAAACACCGTGTCCGACATTTGTGAGAAGAGTAATCATACTGCTGGCGGCATTTTCCCACGAAAACAATTTTACCTGTTCATGTCCTTTGGCAACGAGTGCCGCCCTATACTCCGGATTATTCGCTACGCGATCCATGCCATACATAATATCATCTACGCTGCTTGGATCCACCAAAATTGCAGATCCATTGCCTCCTAATTCCGCTGGCCCGTTAATGTTTGAAGTAATTACTGGGAGACCACAATACATGGCTTCAATAATAGGATTACCTGTTGCTTCAATTAAACTGGGAAACACTAATGCCTCTGCTCGACGATAAATGTATGACAGATGGTTATCATTTACATGTCCCAAAAAAAATACGCTGGAATCAAGTGCGTGTGAGTTAACATAAGTCACAAGCGATTGATAATATTCTCCTGTCTTTTTTCCAGCTATTACCAATTTGTGTTCAAGTGAAGGATATTTTTGTTTAAATTTTCCAAATGCTTGAATAATCCGCATGACATTTTTCCGCTCTTTTAAAGTCCCCGCAAAAAAGAAAAAACGCGGAGGAAGATCAACTTTCTGTTCTTCGAGCGCGCAGATATTCGTGTACCCGTGAGGAATCGTGGTTATTTTGGATTCAGGCGCTCCAAAAAACTCAATCGTATCGCGCTTAGCCGCGTCTGAAATCGCGACTATGCGATCTGCCGCCAACAAAGATCTCTTGTGATAAAAAGCCAATAAGTATTTCATTATAAATTCGTGAAAATTTTTAGGTTTCTGAACCTTGTACGGATAATCAAGAGAAATTACTACTGATCCTTTTGGGCGATAAAACATTGGTAAGACGGGCGTATTAAAAAGATACACATCACAAAGCGTGCGACGTTTAAGCCGATCCAACCACCACCTGCCACCACCAAGAATTTCCACGCGCCAGTTTTTTCTAGGCAAATTTAATGGTGAATTTAATTCTTCCTTCAAAAAAATAATATATTCGTTAACCTCATCAGATTCAATCATTGCTTTAGTCCAATTAAAAATCATTCTCGGCAATCCGCCCGGATGTTTTTCGCCATATGGATGGAGAATAATTCCAATTTTCATATCAACACAATTAGACTTCACGCCTGTTTTGTTTCTTTGTCCTTATCGCAGCCTTTTCCAGCCCTATACTGCACAGTATTCCACACACTTCCTCGTTTTAAAGCCCTAAACTCTTTGATAATTGACTGTCCTCGTTCAATAACAGCCACATATGGATACAAGTGCGCTGAACTGACATGTTGTTGAAAGTTGGTCGTACTTATAACACATCTGTCGTCGCTATATGCCATTCCGGAAGACTTTACAGTTTGGACAGCATTTAAATTCATAACTAAACCTGTAAAATACCACGTAAAACCATTCATTATTCTTTTGTTGTCTTCACACACATACACACCGCCTGGCCTAAGGTGTGGCAGCATCTCCTCAAGTGTTATTATTTGGTCATCAGCGTTATGGCTACCATCATCAATAATAACATCAACTACAGGAATTTTTTCTTTGAAAGATTTCCAAAACGCTTTGTCTCCCTGACTGCCAATAAAAACCTCAATATTATTCCGCGGATCCGAGTACTTCTTGCATGATTCCTCAATATCCAACCCATATATATGGGCTTGAGGCCCAAAATAATTTTTCCACATTTCTAAACTACCGCCGCTATGTACACCGATTTCCAAGACACGCACTTCGTGGCCGATAAATTTTTTTAGATGACGGTTATAAATATCAAAATAATGATCCCACTTAGTTATACCGCGCCCTTCTCCGTGCGCATAAAAATATTTACGCAAAGGATTATCTGAAGCGTCTTCTGGAAGTTCTATAACAGGATGCTCGACGTCCGCAGAGCCACCCAAAGGAGCGCGCAAATTGCTTGCATACTTATACCCGTCAATAATTTTGGAAAGGTTTTGCGTAATCCAAACCACCCGACGAAACTGTTTTACCAATATATTTAATAAACGCGTCATAAAAATTTAAATGAATAATATTTGATTAAAATGCGGTCATTTTTTATTAGCCGTAAAATCCGACAGAACTATGTCAGACTTGCTTACAGATGAAATAAATCCTAAATTAATAAAATAATTGAATTTAACTTTTTTACCTAAGATAAATTTTAAAACATAGCATGTTGTTCTCCTGTTATCCACCATCGCGTCTAGTGGGCTGTGCGACTTCTCAAGCACTCTTATAAAATCCAAATCAAACGCTTTTTGTCCATTTGACACACAACTCGTTGTCGGGCCGTCTATTAATACAAAGTCGAATTTTCTATCTGGTATGTCTTTATATCTAACGCCATGAAAAAAATAATAATTGTCATCAACTTTTGGACTGCTAATCAAATCAACATATCTGTTTAAATCCACTGGTATCGTGTTTTTAACAAAATCAAAATACGCGCCGTTATTTTCCTCCATTGAAGTTAACCTGCCTTTAATGCCAGACTCTTGTTCATTCAGCTTCAACGCAAGAGCTATAATTATTGTAGAAATACCGGATCCAAATTCTAATACTTCTTTGAACTTTTTTACTCTGATTAAATTATATAATCTTAAAAGTTTGCTGCAATATTTCCAACAATTAAAACTGCTGTTCTTTTCTATGGCATTCATCAACTCACACAAGTCTCTTTCTTTCTCAATTTTTCTCCTATCAAGCAGATAGTAGATCTTTCTAACTCCACGGGTTATTTTTTTTGCCAATTTTTCAAAAATAATAGAAGCAAAAAATTGATTGCCGTCAATTATTTTTTCTGATCCTTGCGCCATCTTCATAAAAAATTCTTTCAATGAAATCCAAAATTATTTTAGCTCGATTCCCCCAACTATACTGCAAAACATCTTTGTTTGCTTGACTTGCCAATTCTTCGCCAAATTTTTCACCTCCAAAAACCGTTCTAATTGCCCGCGCCAGATCATCCGAGTTATCCGACTCAACGAAAATCGCATTTTTCTTATTCAAAACCTCCCACAGAGACGGCAGATCGCTCGCTATTATCGGACGGCCAGATGCCATGTATTCAAACATCTTGATTGGGGAAGTATCAAACAACGAATAATCAGCAAATCTTGGATTAGCTGATTGACATGAATTTGGTAAAATTAACACATCCGCGGCTTTGAGATACAGCGGTATTTCATTGTGCGGTCTTTGACCTATAATCAAAATATTATCACACAGCTTAACTCTTTTTGCAAACCCTTCTCTCTCTTGATCCGACCCGCCGACAAACACAAATAAAATATCCGGCATAACAATGGCTGTCTTTGCCATTGTATCAACACCCTTCCAATCGTATAAATGCCCTGAATAAATGGCAATTTTTTTATCTTGCGGTAAATTTGTTTTTTTTCGCGCCTCTGCTTTATCAATATTCATTTAAAATAATTTTGGGTCAAAACCATTTCTAGCCAGCGCCATTTTGTTTGTATCAATACCAAAAATTTTATGGCACTGCTCTATTTTCCACTTATTTGTGCATATTACCCCGCTCATCTTGCGCATGGACATTTTCCATATGGCCATCCACTTAATTGGAAAACCGTGCATGTCATAAAAAACCTTGTAGCCTGCGGTTGCCAGCGCCCAGCCAGACCACTCGTCCCGAGTCAAAATCGTATTTTCCGATTTATCATACTTCCGGCGCAATAAAGAAAAAGTAAAACTGACTTGCGCTACGCAATATCCAAAAAAACCGCTATCAACGCAGTCAATAACCGGCAGATATTCAACATTGAAATTTCTTTCAACACCGTAATAATCAAACACATCGCTCAAAATCTGATTTTTTCTCTTGGGGACGACCAATGTTACTTCCGCACCATTCTGCGCCAAAGCCTCGCACATCTTAACAACATGCAATCCATATGCTTTCTCTGTAGGAAATCTATTATTGGCGATGTAAATTATTTTCATAGTAACTTAGGCGACTTTATCAAATCTAATTTCTCCAAAAAACCAGCCTAAAAAAATGCACAAACAACATCTTTTTATTCGGCGCCCTCCAGCCCAATCTGATGATTCTTATTGGAGAAAAAAATTGAAAATATGCTTTTCTGATTATCTTCATCAA
>CAYHSR010000014.1:0-10762 GCA_964359335.1 uncultured Gammaproteobacteria bacterium
TTAGGCGATCAGGGCTGGGCAAATCGCGGCTAATCCAAACTACGGCCCCTGTCCCGCCGATAAAGCTCAAGCAACCCAAGACAACGACCCCAACTAAAGAAAATTTTAACCACCGTCTTTTATTTTTATGCCAAAAACCACCCATGCCTTTTTTTGGTTTAAAATGGCCGTTATATTCTATCTGGCGGCTTGGTTTAATTAGGCCATATTGTCTGCTGGATCGGTTTTTAAGTTGGGGGATAGGCATGACGATAATTTCTAATATTTAATTCACCTTATTATATCACTTTTTCTCTCATTGACAAAATCACTAAATTATGCTATAATTCTTCTATAAAATCAAGCCAACTGGAATATATTAAGGATATCAAATATGGTATCTTTTTTATTCTAAATTATATGCACAAAAATAATGCTAAAAATAAGGGGCGTATAGGCAATTGCGCTAAGAAATCGCTTTATTTGGCGATTTTGACTGCTTTGACTGTTACTTTGGGCGTTCCAGCGGCTTTGAGCGCCAAAAACAGTGATTCTGTCTTTAACTATTCATTATTTGGCTATAATAAAGCAAATTTTGCCAGAGTTGAACAAACAATTAGGTCGGTTCGTGATATTAAACCACGAACAGAGCCAAAAAAGAATGTTAACGCCCCACATATAATAGTGAGAACAGTTTTGACGGCTTATACCAGTACGCCGGACCAAACCGATGATTCGCCCTTTATTGCTGCCAATGGCGCTCACGTTTATGATGGTATGGTAGCCGCCAATTGGCTTCCGTTTGGCACTAAAATTAAAATTCCTTCCATTTACGGCGATAAAATTTTTACAGTTGAGGATCGGATGAACGAACGTTATGGCTTTGGCCGGATGGATATCTGGTTAGACGCCCCCAAACAAACAGCCATTCAATTCGGCGTTAAAGTCGTCGATGTTGAAGTCTATTATCCGAATTATCAGTTGGTGGTGAACAAATAATATTTGACCAAAACACAAACCCCGCTCTATAAATGAGCGGGGTTTTTAATTTATTGTCTCGCTCTAAATTGCAACGCCTCGGCAATGTGTTCTTGCCTGATATTTTCCACTTGTGTCAAATCTGCTATCGTGCGCGCGAGTTTGAGAATGCGATTGTAGGCGCGGGCCGAGAGGTGCATTTGAGTAACGGCAGTTTTTAGTAAAATTAAAGATGGTTCGTCTAATTGACAAAATTTCCGCAATTCTGTATTGCCCATTTCGCTATTGGTTTGAATTGGTAGACTAAAAAAACGTTCGGTTTGTATATGTCTGGCTTGTTCCACTCGTGTTCTAACAGACGATGATGGTTCGCCCAGTTCATTTGAAGATAATTTTTCAAATTTTACTCGCGGTACCTCAATATGTAAATCAATCCTGTCTAATAACGGCCCGCTAATTTTTTTTTGATAACGGATAATTTGTTGAGCGGTGCAAGAACATTGTTTGTCCGGATCCGAACTAAAACCGCATGGGCAGGGGTTTTGGCTGGCCACTAAAATAAAACGAGCTGGAAAAGTCAAAGTTCCTTGAGCGCGAGAAATTGTTATTACCCCGTCCTCCAATGGCTGGCGTAGATTTTCCAAAACCGTGCGCGGGAATTCGGGAAATTCGTCCAAAAATAAAACCCCACGGTGCGCCAACGAAATTTCGCCGGGTCGAGGATATTTACCACCGCCGACTAAAGCCACGCCAGAGGCAGTGTGATGCGGCGATCGGAATGGTCGGATTTTAATGTAATGGTTTTCCAACAGGCCGGCGACCGAATAAATTTTGGTGACCTCTAAGGCTTCTTCTTGATTCAGTTGCGGCAGAATAGATGGTAAAGTTCTGGCTAACAATGTTTTGCCTGAACCTGGCGGACCGGACATTAATATATTATGTCCACCGCTGGCCGCAATTTCCAGCGCTCGTTTTACGAATTCTTGTCCCTTAATTAAGGCCATATCAAATTCGCTAACGATTTCCGATTCAACGTCTGTCTCAGCGGCTTGGTATTGTTCAATTTGTTTTTGGCCGGTAAAATGAGCCATGATTTGCCGTAAATCTTCTACCGGAAAAACTTCCAATCCTTTGACTAACGCCGCCTCGGCCGCGTTGCAGGCTGGCACGAATATTTTTTTAATCTGGTGATGTTTGGCAAAAATAGCCAAAGGCAAAATACTATTGGTATGGCGTAAAGATCCATCTAAGGCCAGCTCGCCGACAATCAAACTATCGTTTATATCAAAAAAATAGCCACAACTGACTGATAAAATACCCACGGCCATTGGCAGATCATAGGCCGCTCCTTCTTTGTGCAAATCTGCTGGAGCCAAATTAACTAAAATTCTAAAATTGAAAGGATAATCAAAATCGGAATTTTTTATAGCGGAATAAATGCGCGATTTTGCTTCTTGGATTGAGGTGTCCGGCAAACCGACGATGTTAAAATTGGTTTGACCCTTGTTGATGTCAACTTCCACATCCACAGCCTTGCAGTCCAGTCCAATCGGCGCGGCGGATTTTAGTCTGGTGAACATAATGGCGAGAAATTCTAAATACTAATATCAAATCTTTATTTTCAAGTATTGTTTATTTGTTAAAATTATCAATGTGATTCCGGCGACAATCATCACATCCGCCAAATTAATTATTCCAGTGGTGAATTGCCAATAATCAATAACTGCTCGGTAATATAAGCGATCAAAGAGGTTTGACAGCGACCCGGCTAAAATCAAGATGTATCCATAGAGATTGACCAATTTTTTTTCCAGTAAAAATAGATAAGTTATAATCAATATAATTGGTATGGTAAATAAAATTATCAACCAGTTTGGCACAGGCAGGCCAAAGGCCGCTCCGTAATTTAGATATGGCTGCCAGCCGAAAAATTTGTTGGCCAGAATCGGTTCGTTCCACTGCTGTTGAGAATAATATTTTAGAATTTGATCTATAAATAAAAAAATCCCACCACAAAAGATAATTGTTAGGTGGGATTTATTTTTCATAGTATCAAATAACAGGCGGTTTAAACCAAAATAAAATTATATTTTTTACGAACTTTGAATCGCTTTTTTGCAAGAAGCGCAAGATGCGGAAGACGGCCTAATTTCCAATCGTTTTGTCTCAATTTGTTTGCCGCAATATTTACAGACTCCATAAATCCCGTTCTCTATTTGTTTTAGCGCTTTTTTTACATCGCGCAAAGATTTTTCCAACGTGTCTTCTAATGACAAGCGTACTTGGTAATCTGCCACCTCGGCGGCATTTTCATCATCTTTGTCGCCATAGTCCGGAAAAGAACTGGCATATCCGCCCGGAGCTTCCGAATCCTTTTTGGCAAATTTTAGCAAATCATTTTCTAACTGTTCTTTTTCAGCCAATAATAATTTTTTTATTTTAGCAATAAATTCTTTGCTAAATAATGGGTCGGCCTTTTTCGTAGTTTTGTGACTGTTCATATTTTTTAGATTAATGTAACTGATAGCGAGTTATTTCTATAATTGGCTCAATATAATCAAAAATTGACGAAAATTTTTAGCTGTCATTCCTCTCCCGACTAAGTCGGGAGAGGAATCTCTGTCTAGTCGTTTTGGCCAATTGGACAGAGATTTCTCGCTGTGGCTCGAAATGACAATCGAGAAACTCGCTATGGGTTCATGTTGATTTTATTATACCAACAATTAATTATAATTGCAAGCACAAGTCTTGTACAACAGATACTCTATTACTGCTTGCAATTTTCTAATACTTATGGTTTAATCAAGGAAGTAACGCTGTTAGTTCATTTAAAAAATAATTGCTACTTTCCAGAGAGAGGAGATACTCATGAACGATTTTTTGTCTCAAAGCATTCTGTATAACTTTGATATGATCGAAGTGCGGTCCGGAGAAATTCTTTCGCTCTGCGGAAGTTTTCGAGGACCGTGGTACCGCGCTCGGTTGACGTTCTATCCCTGCGCAGGACCAGCAAGGTTGATCAAGTGTAAGCCTTACCGGAAAACAACCTACGAAACCGGATACCTCATCCTTGGTTGCGAAAAGATTCTCGATTTGCCTGGCGAGCAGCACTTCTTGGTACACCATTCGCAAATCACCATGGTTCACAGGGCTGTAAAAGCTTTTGAGGGTCTGTCGGAAGCTAATTTTAGCCAGTGCAAATTCTTTATGGATATTCTGTATCGTTTCTGTAACCTAGATGTCGGCCAACACGGCCTCACGGGTAGCGGAGCCTTGCATAGTATTCTGTCTACGTCTGATTTTGACTGGGTAATCTACCATCGAGATCCCGCTCTCGTGAAAGCTTATGTTGTCTCGAGCAAAGACTTCAAGCGTGAATTGACGTTTGAAATGACACATGTGTACAGTAAGTATGGGGTATTTGTTGGCTTAAGTCAGACAGACTTGGACATTCTCTTTGCGGATCGTTGGAAATACTTCCGCTTTCGGAATCTGCGCATCTCCATGAGCTTTGTGGACCCCTTGATGCAAGCCGATGACTTTCTCGGAGTTCCCGAGCTTGGAGATCGAGTGATGTTTGAGGGGGCGGTGGTCGACGCCGTTGGTTGCTACCATGTGCCACGTATTATCCCTCTATACTGTGAAGGAGAGTATCGCATAGTACTAACGTGGCTCTTTTTGTATAATGGAGCCTTTGTAGACGGTGATATTGTGGAGATTTCCGGGAGAAAAATTACTTTAAACGGTAGTAAATATCTCTTAGTGGAATCACCTCAAGATTACATCCGAAAGAAAATTCGATAAGGAGGTGAGACGATGTTTGGCCTAAATGATGTCGGAGTGGTGCTCGCGACAGAAAAAGATATCCCAAGGATAATCCTTTTTCTTAGTGAGCCCGAGATTGATCAAGCTTTTCTTCCCCCTCTTTCTTCCAGAAATATAAGTATTGCGGAGAGGGTGGGTAGCAATTTTACGAATGGTTTCTGGCTCGTCGCGTTGCACCGAGGCGGAATAGTAGGCTGTCGCGGATGCAAAGGTCTGGCCATGGAGGAGGACAGAGTTATCGAGTTCTCAACGTTCGTAGTTAGAACTACCTTTCGAGGAATTGGGCTTGGCAGTTTGCTGATGTGTCGGGCTTTAGAAATTGCTTTTGAGCGCTACGCTCCGCTCGTGATGCGATTTGATAGTTGGTCAACGAACGAAGCAATAGAGAAGATCGCGCTGAAGGTCGGATTCGTTAAAAAGCGGGTCTTCGATGACCCACTGAAGAGGCCCCCTGGCGTCCAGTCAGTGGAGTACGTGTTGGACTGTAGTTTTGCCCCTTATATCAAAAAATGACATAAGGGGCACTTTAATAAAATAGTACTAAGCTTAACCAGCTCTATCATTATTATTTATCATTTATAAATGAAACTCACAATTCTTGGTTCTGGTGCTTGGGAGGGGATACCTGCCCCATTTTGCTCCTGTGCTATTTGCAGTTTGGCAATAAAAGAACCGGAGTCAAAAAATAATCGGACACGTCCGCAGTTTCTGATAGAGGGCAACGGTGGAAAATTTTTATTGGAGGTGAGCCCCGATATTCGTGTACAGTCAACCAGATTCAATGTTCCACCCGTCACTGATTTTTTTGTGAGCCACTGGCATTTTGATCACCTGTACGGCTTGCACGAGCTACTCTCTTGGATGAAAAGATTATCACAGAAACCAACCATACATTGTTCGGCTGGAACTAAGGAAGTCATAGAAAAAGAGTTCGGCTATTTACCCCTCAAGGTGAACGTGTTTCGGCTATTAGAGCCCACCACTCTTTTTGGAGTTATGATCACTCCATTGCCAGCGTATCACATGTTCGGTCGCGACAACGAAGTACCCTTGGAATTGTTGCAAAACACCTACGGCTATCTGCTAGAATCCGACGGAGTGAAGGTGGCATACCTCGCAGATTATTACCGTATTCCGCAGGCCACTTTGCAGAAAATACAGAATGCCGACGCTATCATCGCCGACGGCACGTACCTCTTAACCGATGAATACAAAAACTTCAAGCCTAATCATATGCATGGCGAGGATATATTGCGCTTCACAAGCGGACTTGGCGCGAAGATTGTTTACTACCACAGCATCTCACACTTGACGCGTAAGACGCATGAGGAGTTCAAAAAAGCGATGCCCGCTTCACATGTCATCCCTTATGACGGGATGGAGATCGTTTTTTAGACAGTTTTAACATCATCCGCTTATATTACCAGTCTCAGTTTGTCACAATAAAAAAAGGCGGGTCTATACCCCGTAAACTTATGTTGTTAATTGGGTGACTCGCCTTAAATAACTACCGGACGAGTCGAAACCCCCTAAGGGGAAACGGCTACCTGTCCTTGGTAGCAATATTATAATTCCCAACCGCCATGTTAGGTATGGATTCCGGCTGTTCGCGCAAAAGGCCAACAGCATATTGGAATTTACCTAGTAAGAAGTTGAGTTTACTATTGTTTGGCATGCGTGCTAACAAGAGTTAACTCACTTCAGTGGTAGTTAGAAATTTTTTTATAAAGAACAATTTTTTTACAGCTTACTATAAAATAATTATATCATATTCTCAAATGTTTGTCAAGGGGTGGAGTTTTGGCTCATATTGGCTGAATAAGTTTGTAGTGGAGCTAAAATAACTAATTATTTTGTATAGGATTGTCTATACAAATTAAAATACAATATACATATAATAATATATAATTTTAAATAGTAACAAGTTTTTTGTTTAACCTTAGCTAAAAGTTAGCAATTTAGTATCTGTATTTTGTTTTATACTTATCCACAATTGTGGGTATTTATACCCAGAGTTATCCACAGTTTGTATAGGATAGTGTATACAAATTTTTGAAATACATAGTATAAATTATATAACATGCAATCTGAAATATGATTTGATAAACATACCAATGTCGTGTATTATGTATTAAGTATCGTGTATTATGGTGTAAATAACGATTTTTTATAAGACTTAATATATAATACTAAATACAAATCCGTATGATTATCTATATCTCAGGCACTGACACCTTTCGTTCTAAACAGTATTTGAGCCAGACAATTGAGGAATTTAAGAAAAAACGCGATCCGCAGGGATATAATGTCATTATTTTAGATGGAAAAGGAGACAGCGACGATCGGATGCTCACCGAAATACGCTCGGCTCCTTTTTTAGCCGAAAAACGGTTGGTTATTATTAATAATATTTTGTCTGGCAACAATAAAGATCTGCTATTGGAATTAATCATATCAATCCAAGAGGATAAGATACCCCCGACTAATGTAGTGGTTTTTTGGCAAGGAGAGGCGTTGGGAAGGGTTAAAGAGATCAAAGAATTAGAACATATACTTAAAAAACAGGAATATAGTAAAAAATTTGATTTGCTTAAAGGTATGGACTTGGAGAATTGGATAGTTAAAGAAACTAAAGATCGAGGATGTTTGATTGATAGCTCGGCCGTAATCTATTTGGCGCGAAATGCCGGGTATGATATGTGGTTTTTAAATTCCTTGCTTAATCAGTTGATTGCTTACAAAATAGAAGAAATCTGTTTATCCGATATCCAGCTTTTTTTAGATGAAAAGCTTGATGACAATGCCTTTAATATGGTTGAGGCGATTGTGTCTGGCAATAAAAAGCTGGCTTTAAAATTGTTAAACGAACAACGTCGGTTAGGTGAGGATGAATATAAAATATTTGGTTTATTAATTTGGCAGTTTAGGATTTTAATTGATCTGCGGGATTTATTTGAGAGAGAAGCGGAAATTAGCAGTGACGATTTAGCGCGACGGTTGGGCATTCATCCGTTTGTGGTTAAAAAGAACCTTTATTTAGTTAAAAGATTTACTTTATCCCAATTAAAAAATATTCATTATAAACTTTTATTGATTGATCAAAAAACAAAGACCGGCTTTGCTGACCAGTCATTGTTGATTGATTTGTTTGTTGTCAGTTAAACGTTCACTTTCTTCATCAATCTGGAAAGTTTTCTAGAAGCAGTATTCTTTTTGATTATCCCTCTTTTAGCCGCTTTATCCAAGGCTTTCTGGGCAAGTTGGGATAGTTTAACCATATCTTCTTTTTTTTCGGCGCGAATTGTATTTTTTATTGCTTTTTTAAACGCTTCGCGACGTTCAATATTCCAGGCCGTTCTCTTTTTTGTCTGGCGCAAGGCCTTTTTAGCGCTATCTTTATTTGGCATAAATTTTTTGATTATATTGTTATGACAATTGCGTATAAATGTGTAAATTTAGTAGCATCTATTTACTAATGAAACAAGTATAATCTTTTTTGGTAAAAAAGTCAAGATTACATAATAAAAACAGCAGCTGCGACCACTGTAGTCCAAAGTCCTTTTTTATCGCCTTCGGCTGATTGGCAAATGCTGTTAGTTTTAATAATTTTTCCTGAGGCATGATAGAACTGTTTTCTTTCATCCCAGTCCGTATCAATATTAAAATCCAATCCTAAAGTAGTAGCTAACATAGTGGCTGCCAGATCCTCGGCATAATCGCCGGATTTTTGAGCGGTTTCGCCAAAGGTGTGGTGTTCCGACAAATAGCCATGAATATCAGGGTCAGCCGGCTTGGCCACTCCAATCGCCGCTGAAATTAATCGGTTTGGTTCATTGGTACAGTTGCGCGCTAAAACCATAAAAGTAATTTGACCAGGCTTAAGTAATTCTATTCCTCGTTTAGATGGCAGGATTTTGACGTATGGCGGTAGAATACTGGAGACAGTAACAATATTTAATTTTTCTATTCCCGCTCGACGCAGAGCTTCTTCAAAAGAGCACAGTTCGTTTTTATGCACGCCGGCTCCTTTAGTAAAAAAAATCATTTGTGGGACCATATATTTTAGATCATTTTATTATATTTTTTTTAATATTTTTTTTATTCAATCACCGGTTTATCAATCAATTCCGGTTCAATAAGTTTTTCGCCATCAGTTATTTTTACCACATCTTTATCTATTTTGCCAAGCTCTTTATAGGCGGAATTGTAATGATTAACCGTTGTGGACATGCTGGTTCCTAATTTTTTCATAAAATCCTCGTAGGATTTTAGATGCTTGCCTAACCGTTCAACATTAGAGCGGATTTCTTTGGCCGACTCTTCAATCCGCATTGCTCTTAAACCCTGTAAAACAGTTTGTAAATAGGCGGCAAAGGTGGTTGGTGAGACAATGATAACCTTTCTTTCATTAAACGCATAATCAATTAAACTGCGGGTGTTGACCTTAACAGCCCCGACTTCATTTACCAACAAATCATAATAAATCGCCTCGGCCGGAATAAACATAAAGGCAAATTCCATGGTGCCATATTTTGGTTTGATATATTTAGCGGTTTCGTCAATTCGTTTTTTAAGATCGTTTTTAAATTCAATCTCCAACTCAGCGCGTCTTTTCTCATTTGGTTCTTCCAATATTCGTTGGTAGTTAGTTAAAGAAAATTTCGCGTCCACAGGAATAATTCCATCTTTTGTTTTAATCACCGCGTCAACAATGTCTTCGTCTGGAAATTTATACTGTAATTCATAGGCGGTTGGCGGCAAAATATTTTCCAGCACCAATTGTAATCCGGCTTCTCCCAAATTACCACGTGTTTTCTGACTAGTCAAGACTTTTTCCAAATTAGATAGTTGTTGGGAAAATCCGATAACTTGTTGATTGGTTTTATCCACGCTGGTTAATTTTTCGGTAATATCAGCGATCATTTTGTTGCTTTGCCCGGTAATTCCTTGGATTAGTTTAACACTTTCTTTCATTTGGTCTTGGATGGTTTGATTCAAATTATGGCGAGTGTCGTTCATCACCTTGCTATTTTCGTTCATTCGTTGCTCCATTTGCCGATTCAATTCTTGAATTTGATTTTGCAACATGACAAACAGATTTTGCTCGCCTTCTTTGGGTTTTTGAGATTGAGATAATTTTTTGTATAATAAATAAATGCCTATTAGAGTGGTGATGAGCAGTAAGGAGAGGAAAATTAGGAGAAATGTTTGCATAAAATTAATTTAAGTTTGTTCCAAAATGGAACTAACTGGGCGTGTTCTAAATTTAAAGTTACATTGTGCAAAAAATGCACATACTGAAAATAATCAGTAAGATGAATTCATTTCACTCTAACAAATTCCAGTGATGCGTTTACTGACGAATTATTACTTGGTATTAAAACGACCCGACCCGGATATTCGGTCATTAGTGCAGATATAAACTCGTCCGCCCACGATGGCGTTAAAACTTTTATGCCCGTAAAATCAACCTCAATTTTTTCTTTTGGATTAATTTTGTCCAACGTATAAGCTTTGGCTGAAAACCAAGCTTCGCGACCAGCCGGACGTGAGGTAAGAAATTCGCCAAATTTTTGTAGTTCAATTTTCATATGGCAATAGTAACATTAAAATTCAATTATGGCTATGGTGCCACTAATTCTTCCTTCTGATTTTTTAATATTTATTCCCGTTGATTTTGTTATCGTACAAAAAGCCGAGCCAGAATAAAAATTTAAAGTAAGGTCATTTTGTTCAATAATTGTTTTTACAAATTTTAATCCATTTCCTCTTTTTTCCGGAGTTCTTCCGGAAATTATTTTTTCAAAAGCGATTTTTAATGCTTCTTCATCGTTTGATATGTTCGGCAAAGCCTTTTGTAACGTCGTCATTATGCCCTGCCCACGATCAGCCAACAGCAACAACCTATTTTCAAGATTTATTTCAAAATAAACACCGGGTAATACAGGCAATTTCCCAAATTTATGGGCAAAGGAATAAT
>CAYHSR010000015.1:0-10369 GCA_964359335.1 uncultured Gammaproteobacteria bacterium
CCACAACACCCAACATAAAACCTTCCTTTAAATTTGGTTTACGTTGTTTAAAATACACTTTGGCCAATAAAAACACCAAAGGAATTTCTACCGCCCACCAAACAATATATTGAGCAGTAACGCGGTCTTGCAAAAATGGCATAAACATTATAATAGACCACAACACAAAAACCAATACCCAGAGCAATACTCCAAATATCAACGCCCGTTTTGTATTCATATAATTTTTGATTATGTCGTAAGTATTATTTTTTTTACTTACAACTGTTAATTAGTTCATTTGATAAAAAATCGCATCAACAAACAATTTATAATCTACAGCTTTTTCAATCAAACCTAATCACCCTCCCTTGCTCTATTTTATTATCCGAATTATCATAGTCAAGGTCGCTCTGATTAATAAAACCTAAATTGTCCTTTTTCGGCGGTTGTGAAGAATTTTTGTATTGAAGGAATTTGGACATAGGTTTGATTGAAGATTTGGTGTCAATTTGTTTAGAATAGTCATTTCCGCTATTTTTTTGAGTCGTCTCGTTTATTGTGACAGTTTGCGGCTGGTTCAGCACAACATGTTGTCTTTGTTCAATTATTTTTGTGTTTCTATGCTCTGATGTTTTTATGTTTTCAGGTTTTAAGGTTGATAGTGAAATCCCTTTTGTTTTAGGATCAACAACGGGTATTGATTTCGCATTAATCGGTTTATTAAAATTAAATGTTGTTCTTTTTTTATTTCCTTGACTGTCAGATGATTTGAAACTTTCTTTTTTTACATTTGGGGATTCTAATTTATCTATCTTCCTCCCTATTGCTTTATCTCTTTTCTGTTTAATTATTAAATTATCAGCTAATTTTTCTTTATCATCGTTCCCAGCGTCATCAACCTCTGAATCCTCTTCGGTAATTTCCATTCCACTCCAACGAGAAATTTTATCTTCAATTGTGCCGCGTTCCACCGCGTAACGCTCGCGTGAAACCTTAACCACTTTTTCCATACTGCCGGTGGAATGGCCAATCGGCGGTAAAGTAGTGGCGCTAAACGGACGCGAAGCTACCCCGTCAATCATTAATTTTAAATAGATATTAAATTTGGATAGATTGATTAAGTCAGGCTCTTCAAATACCGGCACAAATTCTTTGGCTAAGGTCTCAGCATCTGTGGAACCAACTCTAAAAGTCAAAATACTGCCCACATTACCGATAACCGCCGCCAAAACGGTCTCATCTAACTGTTCCATATATTGGTGAGCCATAACCAAACTCAAGCGATATTTGCGGGCTTCGGATAAAATATTAGCAAAACTGGGAGTGGCAAAATTTTGAAACTCGTCAACATATAAAAAGAAATCAGGACGATTGGCTTCCGGCATATCCACTCTTTCCATGGCGGACAACTGCATCTTAGTCACCAACATGCCTCCTAATAAACGAGAGTTGTCTTCACCAATTCTGCCTTTTGACAAGTTCATAATAAAAATCTTTTTTTCATCCATAATCTGCCGAACATCAATCCGTGATTTTACTTGAGCCACAATATTACGGATCACTGAAGCTGATAAAAATTGACCAATTTTATTTTGGATGGGCGCCACCGCTTCTTGCTGATAGCGATCATTATAAGAAGCAAACTCTGTCGTCCAAAAGGCCTTAACTACCGGGTCTTTGACATTGCGTACAATCCGTCGACGATAAGCCGCGTCCGAGAGCATACGATTGATTCCCAACAAAGTAGTGCCGGGAAATTCCAAAAGAGCCAAAATAGTATTATTTAAAATATATTCCATCCGAGAACTCCACATATCCACCCAAATTTTTTTAAATATTCCCATCAAACCGGAAGCCACCAAATGTTTATGATCTTCGCTGACAGTTTCTAAAATATTAAAACCAATCGGATAATTAACATCGGCCGGATTAAAATAAACCACATCGTTGATCCGGCGAGCCGGAATATAATTAATAATCTTTTCCGCCATATCGCCGTGCGGATCAATAATACCAACTCCATGCCCGGCGTAAATATCGCAAAGCACCATATTTTCCAATAAGGTGGTTTTGCCCATGCCGGTCTTGCCAACGATATACATATGCCGGCGACGATCATCGGTTTTTATGCCAAACCTACGAAACTGATTACGAAAATTCGTGGCCGCAAAAAAATTAACGTCCGGGTTGGCGTAAAGATCAGGGGGATTTTGATTTACCACTGGATCCATATGAGGATATTATACCACGCATTGTCATTCCAGCGAAAGCGTAAACATTCAACTCATTAAATTTTTAACATGATCCCGAGCAATGGCCCAACTGGCCAAAGTTTGCCCGCACCAAATCTCGCCATTTTTTATCATCTCTTCAAATTCATCCGCGCGCCGGATCATGACTTCCAAAAAAAATCCTTCCTCCGGCAATGGCTCAGCCACTTTCTTTAAATCAGTCGCCACATACAAGCAAGTATTATCCAAACAATAACCATTGACAGGTTCAAACTCGCTAAGTTTTATCAATTCCCCGGCCTGATAACCGGTTTCCTCCTGTAATTCTCGCTTGATGGTTTCAGATGGCGCCTCGCCCGGCAACATCCCGCCGCAAGGAAATTCAATGCTGGCTTTATCTTTAAGATAGCGGTATTGTCTAACTAAAACCAAACGACCGTCTTCCGTAATCGGAATAACCATAGACGCTCCTAAAGATTTTAGATAAAAATAATCGCCTTCAGTATTATCATCCCGTCTAATCCGATCCTGAAAGCAAGAAAACCAAGGATTGGTATAAATAATCCGCGAATTTATTTGTCTGGGATTAGACATAAATATAATATTTATAGCTAACAAAAATTTATGCTTCAGCAAATAATTTGGCAATCTCCACCGCTTTTTTCTCCCCGGGATTGTTTATTATTGAATGTATGGAACCACCGCCATCACCGTCATAACGCGGGATAATATGCCAGTGAACATGTGGAATAACTTGACCGGCTATAACTTTATTATTAATGCCAATATTACAACCAACCGGATTTAATTTAAGATTAATTTTTTCTAAAGAATTTTTTAATCCAATTGAAATATTTTGCCATTCTTCAGCTGTTAAATCCTCTAAATTTTGGATATGCTTTTTGGGAATGACCACAGTATGGCCTTGAGCGTGCGGAAAAATATCCAAAAAAGCCAAAACATTTTTATCTTGATAAACAGTATAATTTGGTATTTCTCCACGAACGATCTTACAAAATAAACAATCTACCATAATTTTTCATTTATTATTGTATCTATAAACATTTACTTTATCAAACTGTCCAATTTTTAGAGTATGGGGTGTAGACAAATATCCATCTCCAACATAATAACATTTATCCGCCCCGGTGTATAGCAATGCTTGCTGCCAAACCAGCTCGCTTGGCTTGCTGGCCAGATCTTTAAGAGCGTTTATTAGTTGAGGTTGGCCAAAATCCCAACTCATCGGAAACCCACCACCTTCAATTTTACGAGCTGATAAATATTCCAAAGGCAACAAAGTATAAGTATCGCCAATAACGCAAAATTTGTTATCGGTTTTTACATCATTCCAAATTTTCGCCGAAGCTTGATATTCCGCGACACTCACGGCTCGCATATCCGGACCAAGCGAATAAGACGCAGTGATCGCGACAGAAAATATAACGATGATAAACCAGCTTTTTTTATAATTAAATTCTTGACAAAAAAATAATTTATTTAAACCGTAAAATAAAACAATCAGCGTCAAAATTGACAAAACCATATCCAATCGGCGTGAGACAATCCGACCGCCAGTCAAGAGATAAAAACCAATAAAATAATTCAACCAAAGACCGACTGTTAAAATCACCAGCCATTTATGCTCCAAAGTATTTTTGGCCAGCATTTTAATCATACCGTAAGCGCATATGGACCAAAGACCAATCATAAAAATCGGCAGCCAATATCTAAAATCGGTAAACAAGTTAGATACAAAAGCATAGCTGGGAATTTGATTAAAAATTAAATTACCGCCGGTAATGTCATGCGACCGCGGGCCCCAAGCCAAATAACTGGCGGTTAAATTGCCAATAAATTGTTTGATTGGTATTAAGATATTTATTGATAAATCCACGAAACTATAGTTTGATAGATATTCTAAAAGAGGAATAAAAAGCGCAATAGCTATCAGTAGTAAGCCGTAGACGGTAAATACTAAAATGTAACGATTTGTTTTATTATTAATCGGTAATTTTAAATTTATGATTCGTGATGTCAGATTTAATTCCGCCAAAACCCAAAACGTCAAAAATAAAATTAGATACAAACTATAACCGAATATAGACAATAAAAATAAAGTCGCTAAAATAATCATCTGCTTGCGGTTCGGTTGGTGAAGGCGTTGCAGAAATAATAAAAGCAAAAAAACAAAAAATATAAAACCGTAACTTACCGGCAATGTAAGAGAGCCAAGCGACTGCAAAGGAAAAAATAAAAATCCCAGCCAAGAAAACAATAACGATTTACGTCGGTTATAATTCAAAAATCGCGCTAACTGATGCAGAAGCAATGGCATTAAAATAGCAAACAATAATGGCACCAGCCATTTATCCAAAACCAATAAATCTATTCGCAAATTTTTGGCCAATAGAACCTTAGTCGCCCACAATTGGCTATAGGCCAGCTTTCCCGGATTTAGAGCGCGCACAATTGAACGTGGATCAGCATCGTGCAAAACAATATTCAAACGCTGACCTTTAACAACTTGACTTTCCGCGGCCAATAAGCGCCACTGATCGGCTCCATAAAATAGTTGATGTGTCAGAGGCAAATAAGAATGCAATAAAATTGACTGCAAAATAATTAAAAATAAAATAAATTTGACGCTCAATTTGGATAGAAGCAAAAATCCGAGTATGACAATCGCGGCAAAAAACACATAGATATACATTTTGTCAATTATTTGCCATGGCGATGAAATTGATTGGCCGGTCTGTGAATTGATCAGCAAGCTGAAACCAAGAACGATTAAAACTAAATAAATTAAAACCGAAATTTTACTTTTCGGTTCTTGGGCGTGGGCAATACCTTGTTTAAAAACGTCAAAAATATTTTCCGACTGTTCCGATTCAATAGTTAGCGTGGCTTTAAGCGCCAACCACAAAATTGCGTTTAACAAAAATACCAACGCCATTATAATCGAGCTGAAAGTGGTTGATAAAATAAATAATCCACCAATCAATCCAAGAGAGTAGAATGATAAAAATAAAGAAAAAATCTTGGTGCGCAAAGTATGCGCGGTAAAATGAAAAACCTGTATTAAGATCGCCCGAACAAACAGTGATGTTAATAACAATTGAAAAATGACAAAAATCCAACCCAAAATAGACAGCTGCCAATAACGGAGATTAAAATAGATTAAGCTTGAAATTAGGAATGAAATGCCGAGTTTTTTGAGAAAAGCCATCATAATCAGTAATTTTACTATATTTACGGTAAAAAGTAAAAGTGAGAAATTTCATCCCCACTCTTTCCCCACTCTTTACACACCCACGCCTTGCTATTAACAGAGCTTTTAAGATAGAATATCACAGTATGGATTCATTAGATAAAATCCCGCCGCAAAGTTTGGATGCGGAAAAATCATTGATTGGCGCGGTGCTTTTGGACAAAGAAGCCATGCTTAAAATTGGCGACGTGGTGGATGTGGATGATTTTTATAAAGACGGGCATAGTAAAATCTACGAGATCATGATGGAATTATACGAAAAAAATGAACCGATTGATTTATTAACAGTTAGCAATCGCTTGAACGAAAAGGGTTGGTTGGAAAAATGCGGTGGACAAGAATACTTGGCGAATTTGGCTAATAGCGTCCCCACTTCCGCTCATGCCGCCAAATACGCTCACATTATCCACCAAAAAGCCACTCGCCGCCGACTAATAATGGCCACGCAAGAAATTCTTAAACTCGGTTATGATGAAGGTGGAGAAATTGAACAGGTCCTAGATAACGCTCAAAGACATCTATTTGGCGTATCCAAAAATTATTTAAGACAAAATTTTGTGCCGATCCGCGGCGTATTGAGCGAAGCATTTGATCGGATTGACGAATTGCATCGCAACAAAGGACAGATGCGCGGATTGCCCACCGGCTTTACGGATTTGGATAATTTGCTGGCCGGATTGCAAAAATCGGATTTGGTTATTATCGCGGCCCGACCCAGCGTTGGAAAAACATCGCTGGCCTTAGATATCGTCCGCTATGTCGGCACTAAACAAAAAGTTCCGGTTGGATTATTTTCTTTGGAGATGAGCAAGGAACAATTGGTTGACCGCATGTTGTGTTCTGAGGCCAATGTTGATCTGTGGAAAATGCGCACCGGACGATTAAGCGAACGTCCAGAAGATAATGATTTTCCTAAAATCGGACACGCCATGGGTGTTTTATCGGAAGCGCCGATTTTTATTGATGATACACCGAATGTCCACATCACTCAAATCCGCACTAAAGCTCGCCGACTGCAAATGGAACATGGTTTGGGACTGATTGTGATTGACTATTTACAATTGATGGAAAGCAGAACCAATAGTGAAAATCGGGTGCAGGAAGTAGCCGAAATTACCCGCGGGCTAAAAGCGATCGCGCGCGAATTAAACGTGCCGGTTTTGGCTCTGTCACAATTATCGCGCGTGGTGGAACAAAGCAAACCAGCCATCCCTAAACTTTCGCATCTGCGCGAATCCGGATCCATTGAACAAGACGCGGACGTTGTTTTGTTTATCTACCGCAAAGCGGCCGATCGCAATTATCGCATGGAAGATATATCGCCGGACGAAAGATATATCGGCGAAATACATATCGCCAAGCACCGCAACGGTCCAACCGGTATGATTAAGGTATTTTTTGATGAACAACGAGCGTCTTATCGCAATTTAAATAAACAAAATTATACTCCGCCGCCACCGCAGTCCAACCAGTCCCAAAATACCAACAAATCAAACCAGTATGGCAACTCAGGCCATGTTAATAATTTGAAACCGAAATCATATTTTGATAAAATGAGACAACAGAATGAAGATGATTCATCATTAAAAAACTAACTAATTTAATAAATACAACTCTATGTCCATGATCAACAAATTAAAACAATTTAAGAATCTTCGATCACAAGCCAAGACCATGCAAAACGCTTTGTCCGGCGAAGAAACAACCGTGAATGAGGGCGGGGTAACTTTAACCATGAACGGCAATCTGGAAGTTATCGGTTTGGCCATTGATGATAATATGATGACTTTGGATAAAAAAAATAAATTGCAATCCAATATAAAAGATGCCCACAAAAATGCTTTAAAAAAAATGCAAAGAGTAATGGCCGGCAAAATGCAAGAAATGGGTGGATTCAATTTGCCGGGAATGAGCAAATAAGATGTATTCCCCTTCCATTGAACAACTGATACATGAATTTAAAAAACTTCCCACGGTCGGACAAAAAACCGCTGAACGGTTTGTGTTTGCGTTACTCAAATCCGGCAAAAAACAAGTTGGAGAATTGACACTATCTTTAAAACATATGATTGGTAACGTAAAAAGTTGTTCTCGTTGTTGGGATTTTTCGGATTCAGAACCATGCCAGCTCTGTTCAGACCAGAAGAGAAATCATAACCTGTTGTGTGTAGTGGCTGAATCGCAAGATAAGCAAGCAATCGACAAAACCAAAGAATACGCCGGCCAATATTTTATTCTGCGCGGAACCATTCAGCCTGATTTAGATAATCTAAAATATTTAAAAATAAAAGAACTAACTATCCGACTTAAATTATCTAAAAATATTACTGAGGTCATTTTAGCGTTTAATCCGGATATGGCTGGCGAGACAACTATGCTTTATTTGGAAAAAATAATAAAAGAAACACAGTCTAATATAAAAACAACCCGCTTAGCGCGCGGGTTGCCGATGAATAGCGATTTACAATACGCGGATGAAATAACTTTAAGCTCGGCTTTAAAAAATAGAAACTAACCAATTCTCCCAACCTCGCTTAATAATACATTCTCCACATAAATTCCTCGGGCGTAAAAAATTCTTTCCAATTCGTTTTTTAACTCCATTTCCACAATGTCTCGCTTGCCGGTAATAATATCTTGAAATTCAAAATTGCTGAATACCATGCGAATGCGGCTGCGAATAGTCGGTCGGATAATCTTAGAAATAAAATCTTCGCCAATAGTTTGCCAAATAGAGGGAATTTGATGAACATCTAAACGCAAAAGTATCGTACCCTCAACTGCTACCCGTTGACTGTCTTTGGTGACGGAGGCAATCGGAATATCGCCTAAGGCTTTATCATTTTCCGGATTAAATTGGCGGGTGATGCTGTATTCCAAAGTCTGGGTATTGAATAGTTTGGCCTTCTGCCAAAAAGGAATTTTAAGATGCAGTCCTGGCGTCAAAACTTTTTTTAATACGCCTCGACCAAGATCATAAACACAAGCCACATATCCGGGCGGAACATTGATAAACACGCCTTTTAAAACGTCGTCTAAGACGAATGAATACATTAATTTATCTAAAGAATCTTTGGACATAATATAACTTGTTAGATTGCTATTTGGCGACAGCGTTTTTTTTCTTACTTAAAAACGGTTTAAGCGCTAACCCTACTATATCAGAAAAAATCATAGAAGTCAAAATAAATAACGATTTAACCATCGGTAGAATCAACAAAGCGGCTAAAGTAAATAGAGGAAATAGCACTAAAAAAGACATTTTTCCTCTATCCCATTTACCACCGCGATTCTCCAATAATATAGTTATCGCCAAATAAACAGCGCAAATACCGGCCCAAATATAATCATAGCGCTTGCCAATATTAAATCCATAAAAATAAATATTCAATTTTCCCGGATAATCAATCCATTCGTAAAGGGTGGCAATGACTTTACGTCCTTCTATTCCACTGATAAACACTTGATACAGTAAAACTAAGATTAACAACTGAATGCCGAGACTCAACACTTTGGCCCAAGGAGAAATCTTGTTTCTTCTCATGATTTTTCTAATTTCTTCTTTGCGAGTGACTGGATCGTTTCTAAATTGCTTAGTTTTATTTTCGGCTTCGGATTCGGCTTGTTCCCGCCGATAAGCGTCTTTTTCTGATTTTATGGTCAGAGGCAACAATATCACACGCAAAAAAATAGTTAACCAAATAACCGCCCAACCCAAATTCTGATTAGTTACATTCTCGTAAATCCAAATCAAGGTGTTAAAAACGGGCTGATAAAGAAAAATAAACCAGAGAGATGACAACATACAAAATATTTTAACTTAATCCGCGATCCCTCATCGCTTGCGCGACGCGCTCAACCGCCAAAGCATAAGCACCCATACGAATATCAATTTTGTATTTCTCTTTTTGCTCCCAAACCTGCGCGAACGCGGTGCGCATCATTTCTTCCAACTGAACCAAAATAGCGGTTTCTTTCCAATAATAACTATAGGCATTTTGAACCTGTTCCAAATAACTAACACCAACTCCGCCGGCATTAGCTAAAATGTCTGGCACAACTGTTATTCCTTTTTTAGCCAAAACCTCATCAGCGTCTGGAGCGATCGGACCGTTGGCTAATTCAATTATCAATTCCGCTTTTATTGCTTTTATATTATCCAAAGTAACCGCGTTCTCTAAGGCCGCCAAAATTAAAATCTTGACTGGCTGTTCCAAAATATCATTCTCTAAATTTTTACCGCCGGCAAAATTTATCACACTGTTTGTCTTGGCTTTGTGTTTAGTAAGGGAGTCAATGTCTAACCCGGATGACTTATATATCCCGCCGCGCGAATCGCTGGCCGCGACTACTTTATAACCCTGTTTAGCTACAATCTCAGCCATATTGGCGCCAGCATTGCCAAAACCTTGAATCGCTACCGTGGCTTCGGATTTTTTAATTTTTAACTTTTTAACCGCCTCATCCAAAACAAAATATCCGCCTTGGGCCGTAGAATAACCGCGCGCCTGTGAACCTCCGATAGAAAGCGGCTTGCCGGTAATAACACCAGGCGAATGATGACCAACCATTTTTTCATATTCATCCAACATCCAACCCATAATTTTTGAGGTTGTATAAACATCCGGCGCCGGTATATCCAATTGATCGCCTAATAATTTGTAAATTTGTTGAATATATCCGCGTGAAAGTCGTTCCAATTCTTGTTCGCTTAATTCTTTGGGATTAACAATAATACCGCCCTTGCTCCCGCCCAAAGGTATACCAACCACCGCGCATTTCCAAGTCATCCACATACTTAAAGCCATGATCTCTTCTTTATTAACATTCCAATGATAACGAATACCGCCTTTATACGGCCCGCGGGCATTATTAAATTGAGAGC
>CAYHSR010000016.1:0-10254 GCA_964359335.1 uncultured Gammaproteobacteria bacterium
GGTGCACCACCTCGATGTGGCAAAACAACACTTGCTAAAAAAATGTCCAAAAAAACCAAAATTCCTTGGATATCTTGTGATACCCTTGATTCAATAACTCAAACATTAACAATCAAAAAGGATTGGGCAAAGAAATTTCCATACACCTGTTTGCGTCGTACGAAAGGCAATTCAAGAAATAACGATGTTTTTTATAATATCTACTCGCCAACAAAGATAGTCAGTGTATTAAATAAGCAGGCTAAAGCAGTTCATACGGCGATTGATGTTGTTATTGCTTGTGAAATTGCTGATGGCAATGACTATATTATTGAGGGTTACCATATTGTTCCGGATTTTGTTCAAAAAATGATAAAAAAATATGGTAAAGAAAATATAAAAGTCGTTTTTCTCACAAAATTTGACGCTGATAAATTTGCAAAAGATGTCCATAAAAGCACAACTCCCAATGACTGGCTTTTGGTTTTAACAAAAAAACAAGAAACTTTTGTAAAAGTTGGCAAAATGGTTTCAGAATATAGTAAATATTTTGAGAAAGAGGCAAAAAAGTTTGGTTTTATAACAGTTAATACTGACGAGGGTTTCAATGCGCAAATTGATAAAGCTACCAAATATTTACTTGGATAATATATGACAACCGAACAAGAACAAAAATTGATATTGGGGACAGAAGAGGGGCTTAAAAATGCCTATACGAAAAATTATAATGAAGACTCCCGTGTTGGTGCTAGTGTTTTAACTGACAAAGGAAATATTTACTCTTCAGGTAATTACACCTCTGATACAGGATCATTAACTTTGCACGGCGAACATTCTGTCCTCGCACATTCGGCCTCTCATGGTGAGTATGGTATTGTAGCTATTGCCATAGCTGGGAATGAGAGGGCTTTATCTAAAAACCATAATCAGACTATTTATCCTTGCCACATGTGCAAACAGTTGATTTGGGAAAGTTCTTTAAAATCAGGAATAAATACAGAAATTTTAATTGTTCAAAATGGTAAGGTGGTAGAAAGATTGTTTATCAAAGATATAATGAATTATGCTTGGCCAAAATAAGATGTCTGCTAAAAGTTATAATTGGGATAGTGTTGGTTTAGATTTCGGGAACTGGGAAGAAGAAAAAATATGGGCATTGCAATTACCCGTTGTCGAAATGGATATAAAAGAATTGTTGTGGCATTTTGACGCACCTTGGTGGCCAAATGATAGTGAAGAGCGTTGGACAATAACACCTTGGGACGTTTTACAAAAAAATCAAGGAAGTGCTAACGAACAAATGAAAATCGAAAAGGCCGACCTTTTGTACCCTATTGATATTTTAGAGAATAAAGGCAAATGGCTTATTTTAGACGGTATACATCGGTTGGTAAAAGCATATAAACAAGGGCAGGAAAAGGTTAAGGTAAGAATCATTCCGCGAGAACGACTTTCTGAAATTATTACAGACGACCCAATTGAATTACCTGATAACCAAAACTAGTTATCCATAGTCCAACATCGTCCCAGCCCTTCCGCCAATTTTCACATTCAGCGAAATTGAAAAATCTGTTATAATACAGAGACTACATTATGGTCTCTTTTTTTGATAATAAAACAATTCGGATCAAAAAAATTCTATCAATCGCCTTGATAATTTTTGGTTTTTATATTACTCTCTCTATTTTATCCAACACATTTGATGGAGATCTAGGCTGGCATTTGCGTTTTGGCCAAGATGCTTGGAATAATAATTTCCAATATACTGACAATTACACTTGGGGATATTTAGGTAATAATTGGATCAACCACGAATGGGGCGGAGATTTGGTTTTTTGGTTTTTATATAATAACTTTGGTTATTTTTCTTTAAATATTTTCATCGCTATTTTTCTATGGACTGGGTTTTTATCGATAAATAAAGTTTTTCGTACCAATTCACGATTGACGACAGCATCAATCTTAATCTCCGTCTTGGCGTTAATCTCGGTAAAATTTATTACGGTCACCCGTTTGGCAATGCTCGGACCAATATTTTTGGTTTGGTTATTATGGACATTAGAGAGAATACCAGACAAAAAAACCTATTGCTGGTGGCCGTTAATTTTGTGGCTCTGGTCTTTTTTTCATGGCAGTTGGATATTGGGTTTTATCGTGATTAATATTTATTTAGTTGGAAATCTCATCATTAAAATATTTGAACATAAAAATAACAAAACATTCAATTATGGTTGGTCTTGGATTACTATTAGAACGACAATTATTTGGCAAATAATATCAGGGAGCGCCATAATGATCAACCCTTACGGCTACAAAATCTGGATGGAAGTTTTTAGATATTTTGGCAATAATTTTTATAAATTACACATTACTGAATGGCTGTCATCGTATACTTATCCTGTTTTTTGGTGGCCGTTAATTATCGCTTGTTTTAGCGCTGTCATAATTTATATCGGTTGGAAAAATAAAAAAATAACTTGGTCGCAATTGTTATTATTCATCGCTTTTCTAGCTTCTGGCTGGATGTATAAACGCAATAATTTATTTATGGTTTTAATTTGCGTACCGATTTTAAATTATACTTGGCAGTATATTTATATCAATCTCAACCTCAATCTAAAAAATAAATTAAGATATATATTATACGGAGGAACTATTTTGTTAATAATAATTTTTTTAAAACCAACTATTCACTACACAAACAATGTCTGGCAAGATAAAGAATTGATGAAAATGTTTGGCCTGCCTGATAGCGCGGTAAAATTTTTAAATACCCAAAAAAAGCATGATAACAATATAAAAGTATTTAATACTTATTCCTGGGGTGGATATTTAATTTGGACATTGCCTGATTTTCTGTATTTTGCCGATGGACGAAGCGCTGCCACATGGACTGACAGTAATGATGAACTCATCTTAGCCAAATATTTGAACTATTTAACGCAAACCAATAAATTAACCGAGCTGGAAAATATCGGCGCGCGCTATATTATTTTACAACAAAACTACGCTACTTTTCGCATACCAACATGGTATGATAAGCTGATTTTTAATCAAGACGAAATAACCACCGCTCTAGACTTAGAGCCTGCGCGAATTTATATTGACTTGGAGAAAAGTCCGAATTGGAAAAAAGTGTATGAGGATAAAGTAAGTGTGGTGTGGGAGAGACGGGATTAGAACAATTTTACACGCCTCTCGCCAACACCATTCCAAACACCTTCTCTGCTCCGGCTTTGCGTAATACATTTGCGCAGGCATACATCGTGGAACCTGTAGTATAAACATCATCAACCAATAAAATATTTTCTGGAACATAAACGCTTTTTTTGATAGCAAAAACATCTTGCAAATTTTGTTGTCTATCGGCTTTGTTTAGTTTTGCCTGCTGAGCGGTATATTTTGTTCTCTGTAAAATATTATTTTCAACTTTTTTAAAATTAAATTTATTGACGAAAATTTTAGCTATCATTTCCGACTGATTAAATCCCCGCTCGCGCAAACGGCGCGGATGCAGGGGTATGGGAATAATAGAAAAATCTTTAAAATAATCGTAGATTCCCTCCGCCAGAGACGGACGCGCTGGAATGACAGAATATATAATATATTCCAACTCTCGTATATAATTATACTTCAACAACTTAATTAACTTGCCAATAATTGATTTTTCGTTATAATTAAAAAAAACCGTTAATCCATCTAAAGAATCAACGTCTGGATAATATTGATAATTTGATTTTACTTTTAATCCGCAATCCACGCAAAGCCACTCGCCCTCTTTGTCGCAATTTAAACAAAAGACTGGGAAGAGAATGTTTTTGATTGTGGATAAAAACATAGCTTCTTTACTTCCATATATATCCATCCACCAACCAACTGCCATTGCTTTTGATCAAATTAACTTCAATATCCTGATGGCTGATTTTAGTGGCGTCTCCATGGCTGGTAGCGCGCACGGTACTTAATGTATATTTGGCCGCGCCACTTGTCCAGTTATCATTTTTTACGGAAATCACCTCTGAAGTTACTCCATTATACTCTTGCGCCATGGCAGTATATTTCATCAGACTACTAAGCGCGGACCAGAGATTATCACTTACGATAGCCTGAACATCTTTAATATTTTGATAATTACTATCGCTGGAATAACTGCCAAATCGCTCAGTAAAAACTTTTGCCAACTGTTTGGAGGCATTTTTATCAACCTCTTCAGTGGTGGGTTGTTGAATAACCACTTTAGTGGTATTGACCGAGCCATTACTGTTTAACAAATCGCTTGGTATATTACTGCCGCCTGGCAATTGAATATTATTAGCCGTAGTTGTGGCAGTTGGCGCGATTTTGTCATTTTTATTTTTGGCGGACATATACAAAAAAATACTGATGGCTAAAATTACCAATATAATGATGCTGAGGATGATAAAAATTCTTGTTCTTAAAGGCATAAAATATAAATTATTCTAATTATTGATTTTGTTCTTGAAATTCCTTTTTTGCTCGTTCTATCTCCAGTAATTGTTCTGGATTGGTAGTAACAATTTGATCCTCGGTGTATGAGGCGACTACTTTAATGGCTGCGTGCTTGTTGCCGGCAAAAAATATTCCCTCACCCACCCCGGCTTCCAATAACAAATATTTTTCGCTGTCCGTTAACATAAAAATTTTTTGCACTGTATCAATTGCCGCCGGTGATTGTCGTAATAACATTTGCAAAGCCGAATTAGTCATAATGGAATTTCCGTATTGAGAGCGTAAAAAATCATTAACATCCTGCGTAATTGTCGTGATACCTAAATAATATTTCCGGCATCGCTTGACCAAAGCATAAATAAAACGGGCGCTGTCCTCGTGTTGCATCAACCACCAAGCCTCGTCAATCACCAAAATTCTTTTTTTGGACTCAGAACGCACGACATTCCAAATATAATTAATCACGGCATAAATCGCAATTGGCCGCAATTCATCCTCCAAATCACGAACGCTAAAAATAACCAATTGATTTTTCATTTCCACGTTGGTAGGAGCGTTAAACAATCCGCTAAAAGTACCGCTGGTAAATTTGCTTAATTTCAATACCAATTCTTCGGAATTTGTCATACCTTCCAAAATTTCTTGCAAATCCTGCATAATCGGCGGACTGACAGCGCTTAAATCAACATCCGGCGTAATATCTTTTTTAGCGTATGTCTCAATTAAAGCCCGATCAATAATTGAATCCTGCTCTGTTGTTAAACCGCCCAACATAATACGCATTAGGCCTTTCATTGTGATAATCGCCCCGCGAATTATATCTTCGGTGGAATATTCGCCGCCGGCCGGCCTTGGCAAATCAAACGGATTGACTTTGCTTTCGGACGAAAGTGAGATATTAATATAAGTTCCGCCAACTGCCTCGGCCAGATGTTCATATTCTCTTTCCGGATCAATAATGATAATGTCAGTTCCCATCATTAATGAACGGAGAACCTCTAATTTTACGGCATAACTTTTACCAGCGCCAGAAGTAGCAAAAACCGCCATGTTGGCATTTTGTAAAGAAAAACGATCAAACAAAATTAAACTGTTGTTATGGCGATTGATGCCATACAAAATTCCATCATCTGAAGTTAATTCAGCCGAAATAAACGGAAACGAAGCGGCAATTGGCGAACTATTCATGTTGAAAGCAATCGTCAATTCATCATTGCCCAATGGAAGAGTGGAATTAAACCCTTGCTCTGACTGATACAAGACTTTGCGGCTATAAATCAATTTGGAACCAAAAATATTTTCAATCTCTTCCGAGGTCTGTTCCAATTCCTCTTTATTTTGGGCATAAAAAGTGACGTAAAAAGCAAATTGAAAAAAATGCTCAATCCCTTGCGTTAAATCATCGCGCAATCTTTCTATATCCTGCAAAGCGGTCTGTCGCAAAGGATCACGTGGCGCGCCTTTTTCGGCGTCGGCGTTCAACTGAGCTTCCAACGCTCCAGTTTTATTTTTTAATTGTTTTAAAATAACAGCAGACTTAACCGGATAAAAAAACATGCCAATATCCATAGTAACGGATAAATTTATAATCGGTGAACTCCAACCAATAGAAATATAACGCGGATAAGTCATAATAAAGATAGTTCGCGCGTATGTATTGCCAAATTGCACAAAACTCGGCTCAACATTAAAAGCAGCAGGAGCGATTAAATCCCTAATAGTCACTGTTCCCTCACGATAAATTTTTTCTTCCTCAAGAGTAATCAGTTGTGACTGACTTTCTTTTATTATATTCTCCTGCGCTTGACTCAACTGTCTGGCTTTCTTAATTTGGATTGTCGTGCTAAAACGAGGTTTAAACGACATAGAAATGACAGATAAAACTACTCCACCTGCAACTTATTAATCGGCGCCAAATACTGGCTAAAGGCAGTATCAGGATTATAAGTGGAATAAAATAATTCTAATAATGATTGGGTATCTAAACGCGCCACTTCTAAATTCATACTGCTTAATCCGCTTTCAACCTTACGAATCCGCGTTTCTAAATCATGTTTTCTTTTTTTAAATCGGTCTTCTTTCAACTCAATTATTTTGGCCGGGTTTAACGCCTCGCCTGCGCGTGACCAAAAACTTTTCTTTTTGTTTGATAATGGATCATAAGGCACAATCACATAAAACTGTTTGCTCATAATTTTTCCCATATCCACTAATTGGGTGATAAAAGACCGATAATCGGCAATTTGAACGCGCAATAACTCATTTTGCTGGGCTCTTTCTTTTAGTAATAATTTTTCCAAATAAGGCTTAATATACAGTTGACGCGATTGGATAACCACCTGCAAAGGAAAATCTATTCCATTTAAAAAAGAAACATAAGCCGACACTAAAGCGTTTTGTTCGTCTTCGTTCTTTAAAGCAAAATTAATACTTGAGACCATCAACACTGCGCGCAACGTGCCATCTTTCATTACCAAAGTATCCTCTTTTATTTCCGAAAACGGCAAATAACGTTGTGCAGATGGCTTTTTGACTTTTTTGTCGGCGATGGATTTATTCTTCATAAAATAAGTGGACTAAATTATTCAGGACGATAATATCCGCCAGTATTCACAATCAAAGTAAGATCCCGCAAACGATTATAAGATATGTGTTTTGTCTCTTTAACGATTTCAACCACTGGCTGTTCACTGCCTAATTTTCTTAATCTTTCCAATTCTTTTTTGGGATAATCCTTACGCCAAATCCGGCGAGAGGGATTCTTGACGGTCTGAATGACATTTAATAAAAAATAATGAAAGGTCTGTCCATTGATTTTAACAAAGGCAATGACTAAAGCCAAACCGCCGATTAACACCAATAGAAACACAAATAGCCAAAAATCGGCTATTTTGAAAATAATAAAAATCATTAAGCCGGCAACTAACAGAATAATAAACTGCCGTGTGGTAACCGGTCCAAATATTTTATCTTCAACGTCAATAAATTGCGGCACTAAAAACTGATCCATAACGTCAATTGTTCAATTGTTATTATTCCTTCAAATGAATATTGGTATATTTTATAAGTTGGTTAATTAATTTCGGCATCTGATCCAATCGTCCAAAAATATAATTATACTGCTCCATTGATAATAATTCTCTGATTCTGCTTTTTTCATTCCAATCTAAGCACTCTTTGACTGAACCCATAGCATATCTATAAAATTTTACCTTGTCTTTTTTGTTATACCTTCCAAATCCTTCAGCAATATTCGCCGAAATTGAATCTATCGCTCTAATAAATTGTTTACCGACAGTATCTTTTGATAAATAATCACACGTTACTACAATTGTCCAGACGTAATTTGAAAGATAAAAAGAAACCTTGTATGCTTCAATATCATTTAATTTTAAGTAATTTATTTGTCCCTCCATAACAATTGAACAATTGGACCATTGAGCAATTTTAATTATATCACAATCCACCTTCCATCTCAACCAACGCCTTAATTTCTTCCATTTTTATTTTTCCATTTTTATCCAAAACCTCTGGCAACGATTGCCTATTTTTCAAGGCTGCATCCACTAATTGTATATAATCATTAAAAAGCGGACTGGTTTTAAAGGCCTGCAAACCCTGCATATATAAAACAAACGATTCGTCTTTGAGCAACATTAATTTTTGTTTCAAACGATTGGCGGCGTCTGTTGGTTTAGCCGAAAGATTTCTGAAATCATGCCATGTAAAATTTGCCAACTCTTCCAACGGACCAAATTCAACTGTTCCGGCCGGTGAAACGATATCGTGCATGACAGTTCTCCGCGCCGGCTTATCGCTTTCAAGTTTAAGCGGTTCGTTGTCGTTATGTCTCACCGTCTCTTTATCTTGTTTAGTTGCCTCACTATGTTCAAAAAAGCCGGCATTCGGCGTACTGATCGCCGGTACAGGCGGTTCGCGATAGACAGATGGTAATACTTCAGTTTTTTTTAATAATTCATGTTGTTCTTTTTCATCAATAACCGCTAAAACTTTCTTTGTTTGTTCAAAACTAAAACCCATTCCACCATCCAATATCGGACGCAACAAAACCTCCTCAGTCTGGTGATCATCTCTAATATCTTTTAGGTGCAATTGCAAAATGGAACGAAAACGATTGACATTATCCTGTGGAATATTTATATTTATTTTTTTAATTATTTCGTCCACTTCATTGGCTCGGTTAGGCGTTACATTTGGTAAATGAGTATGCCGTGAATCTAATTTTTCTTCTAACGGAGAGCTGGCGAAATCACGGTGTTTGATGACTCCACTGCTCAATTGTTCCATTGTCGGTTTCAATTTGTCATGCTGGCTTAAAGTTTGATCTAAATTTCGCTTGATCTCTTTAATTTGATGGGGTTTGATATTGGCCGATGGCAATTTGACATTTGACATTTTCCGCTCCTTTAACGCTTTTATTTCTGCTAACGTTAAATAAACCAGACTGCCATCGGTTTTTTTAACGGGAATTTTAATTGGATTGTTTAAAATCATATTTATCACACTTTCATTAATTATCTTGAATTACGTCAAATTATAAAGCATTCATCTCTGTCATTGCGAGGGAGTTCGCACGACCGAAGCAATCTCGTTCATAGTTTATATTCACCAAACAAACGAGATTGCTTCGTCGTTGCGACTCCTCGCAATGACATCTGACTATTTCAACTTTTTTGTATTATTGTCTAAAAAATTATTTTTGGAAATTATGGAGCGTCCAATTTTTCTTTCAATTTGTTTTCTGGCCGTGCCGGCAATTTGTCCGCCGACTCGAGCGTCGTCTTTTAGGCGCGGCACGCCTTGTGTATCTTTGGTGCGATGAATTTCCGCAAGTCGCTTGGGAAATTTCCGCGGTTAAAATTTCGTAATCGCGATCATTTTGCGCACCCCGCTTTTGCCATTCATCGGTCAATTCTTCGCGAATGGCTATTCCTCGCATCCGTTTTTCAATCCAATCATCGGGATAACCCTTGAGTTTATATAACATTCGCGTTCTTTTGGTGGCTAATTCCGGATTTTCTATTTCTTGCACTCTCTCATAGCCGACTTTAGCTAACCAACGCTTAAAAGGTTCAGCTTTGGGTGACGGGATTGATTGAATAATACGAAAAATGCCTTCAGTATCAGCACAATCGGTCTCGCGCATTTTGCCGTCAGGTGCTTCTAATTTCAACTGTCTACAAATTGTAGATAGTTGAATGTCTCCTTCATTTTTTACTCTTGCCTTCATTGCTGTCCAATAAACACTCGGACGATCGCTATCTGTAAGCGCTTCTATCACATCCACAACCGAAAACCACCACTCTTTTTGATAAAGCGTTTTTCTGATTGTTTTGCCTTTGAATAAGGCGATTTGGTGATTGGGGTTTTTGGTGTCTGACATAAAACTATACTGACATTATGACTTTACGGACTTTATGGCTTCAATAATTCCTCGTCCCACTTAAACTTTCCTTCCGCTTCGTCAAAATAATAAAGTTCGGCGATTTTGGGGTCGTTGTATTTTTGCGATAATTCAGATAATTTTTGGAATACTTCTGCCACTTTAATAAATTGCCCAAAACTATCAGAAGTAAAATCTGATTGAATTTGTTGTTTTATTTGTTGATAACTTATTGGTATAATTTCAATTTGATCATCTGGTCGTAAATCTGATTTGGATTCCAAATCAACCGTCTGATCTTTTTCATCCGCCGACAAATTATACAACTCCGGATTAAGATACGCATCAACCATACTCCAGATATTTTCTTTCTTAACGCCTATAAAAAAATTAGTCAAAGC
>CAYHSR010000017.1:0-9731 GCA_964359335.1 uncultured Gammaproteobacteria bacterium
GAAATTGGAGTAAGGAATGAAAGCGGTTATCCGTTCGTTCTTTAAAAATCTGTAATTAGTCTTAATTCCATAACCTGCATCGGCAATCAATATTTTAGGCTTTCTTCCTTCGTTGTTTTCCTTAATTTTTCTGATCATTGGTTTTAATAGTTTTTGGTCATTACGGTTGGAGTACAGATCATAAGCCAGTATGACTTGATGTTCGGTGGCAATCTGAGCATTGTAAGCCGGAGCGACATATTTTTCTTTGAGCATCATCACGGTGGCATCCTTGTCAGTGTTACCCATAGAGTTTCTGTCTTTCCTGATTTTTCTTAGTTTAATATTGATTGTTTTTTCCTTTGCTTGTAATATGGATAAATTCTTAGATAGAGTCTGTTTTCTCCGTTGCATTTTGTTGATTTTTCGTTTAGCCTGCTTACCAAGCTGTTCTTTGATACGTTGTTTCATTTTTTCATCAATAGGTTTACCGGTGTGGTTGGGTGTGTTGTCGTGATAGATATCGTCTTCTTCCTCATCCAGTTTGTCTGCTTCGGCAAAGATGTCGTCCACCAGTTCTTTAATTCTGGCTTTTCTTCTGTTTAACACTTTTCTGTATTCCACCCTATTTTTGTTGGAATCAGCTAAGATGGTTGTGCCGTCCAGAGAGACTTTACCAAGATGGATCATCCCGAGGTTGGAACAAAGTTCAACTACCTGCGCGAAAATATCTTTCAGATTGATGACCCGTTCTTTTCTAAATAGGGCAATGGTTCTAAAATCAGGAATTTGTCTGCCGGAGAGCCACATAAAGACAATATCCTCTTTTAATTTATCTGCTAATTTTCTAGAACTCCTAACACCAATCAGGTATCCGTAAACCAACACCTTTAACATCATAGTCGGGTGGTATGCTTTCTGGCCACCGAGTTCGTTGGAGTAGGTGGAGGCGATAGAGGACAAATCCATTTCGCCAATCACTTGGTTTAATAATCGAGCGATGTGATCCGAGGAGATCATCTCTCCTAAGGACGGTGGCAAAAGAACGCTTTGGTCTTGGTCGTAATCCTTGAACATATTGATGATATAATTAGTGATAATGTGGCTAAATATACACTAATTATATCATTTTTCTATTCAAAAATACAGATGGAAAACAACTATTTTACCAATATTTATATGTGAATGGTGGATAAGTTGTTGGACGGTCTGATTTTGCGTTGGAAACGGGAATTGATTTCAGGCTCATTTTGTATTGTACAAGACTGTATGTTTCGTTGGTCCATCAGGAGTTGGTAAAACTTCTTACGCCAAGCGGTTGATGAAAAAATACAACTTCGTCCTGCCAACCGTAATTACCACACGACAACGAAGATCTGATGATGGTGAAAACTATCAGTATGTATCTGAGTCAACTTTCCTCGAAATGATAGATTCGGGATTCTTTCTTGAATGGGACAGGTACTCAAATTACTATTACGGAACACTCGCGCAGAGTGTTAAAGAAATCGTTGATTCAGAACATCCCGGTGGCGTTATCCTTGATCTTACTCCGACCGGATGTCAAAAGATCAAAAAAATAATTCCGCCTGCTGTCATCATCGCCTTGTTGCCGGATAATCCTGTGTGGCTGTTTGAGAGGCTGATAAGTCGTAATTCACAGCCACCAGAAGAGATCCGCACGAGAACAAAACTCCTCAACAGCTATCTTGACGAAGTTAATTCGCTTACCTGTAAAAAAGTATACGCGAGTTTTTCGCCCGATAGCTGGGACAATACATTCGAAGCGATAGAAGAGATCGTTTTTGAATCGGAAACCATATGCGGCTAAGTTATCGCAACTTAGCCGCTTTTTCTTTTGTCATTTATATTTAAGTAGCAATTAAATAATTCATTCAATCTAATATATTCCTCGTTAGTACCATGAAATGGCCAATCAACTCTTTCAGCGAGACGCTTACAAAGAATATCAAATTCCTTCTCAGATTTTAAGAGTTGCAATCCTAATCGATTAGCCCATTGCTTAAGCAGTTGGTTGTTTTTTTCTACATCAAATTCTGATGACATTTTTTCGAGTTCTATATACGAAATTGGGCCAGCAGAAACCAACGAAACCATTATATCGTCAGGTAGTGTATAGTTCAAAGTTTCTCTCTCACTAATCTCTATCGTAAAATCGAGTTGGGTAAATATTTTTACCATTCCTAAAAATTCCTCAGGATTGATTTTTTGAGCTATTTCTATTCTATCATGAGCCCCAAAAGATCCGGATTTTACAACCACTTCGCATTCCCCATTTGTTACTCGTACTCGTATATCCAATTTTTTTGTACCCATATCGCCAAAGTACATCACAGATAATCGTTTCGTGTGTGAATGTAAAACTCCCACATCTGCAAGAAGGCGTTGAAACAATTCTCTTTTTTGCGTTTGTACCTCGGCTCTTAATTCTAATTCTATTTTTTTATCCATAAGGCTATTTTTTAGTAATAATATACGCGTTATGCACCATTTCTAATATTACTCTTCCATTCGCATCTGAATATTTTTCCATAAATTTTTTTAAATGGCTGGAAAATTTTAAAAAATCAGCAGGATATTTATAAAAATCAAATCCTAAAATTTTTAACATTTCATCAGAATTCTTTGAAATCACGTGGGTCTTAAATGATTTTGAAACAGCTTTGTATTCTTGCATGATTTTTTTTAATTCACTGTCAGAAGAATAATGATCATAATTAATCAGTTTATAAAAATAAGTATGAATTTTCCTCCACGAACCTTTTTTTGCATCAACAGATAAAATGAGAATTTTGCCGCCTGGATGCAGTGTATTATAAATCTTTTTTATCAGCTGCTTTCTTTTTGTTTTTGGGAAATAGGTTACAACATAAGCCGTTAAAATAAAATCAAATAATTCATTCAAATTAAAATCCTCCCATGTTTTATTTAGAGCCCTAACCCTTTTTTGTTTTAGAAGTAATTTATAGAAGCTCTGATTTGGCTCAATAGCAACTGTTGATTTGACTTTTTTTGAAATTGTTGATGCTAAGGAACCATCGCCAGCGCCAATATCAAGAAATCTTGTTTTATTATTAATCTCAATGTTATCCATTACAAACTTCTCAATAATAGATTTTTCATCTGTTCTTCTTAGGAACAATCCAAAAGATTTTTTGTATGTAGAATCGTTCATATTTAGTCAAATTTTTTCCGTTTGTCCTGAAGCGTTTCACCATGTTCGTTCTCCCATTTATTGATTTTCTTTTTCATTTCTTCAATCCTGTTTTTACTGACATTATCAAGCTCAACACCATACGAATTGCAAAGATCAATGAAGCTAAAAAATACTTCAGAACATTCTTGTTCAATTCTGTCTTTATCAAAAGGTTTTCCATAAATCTCTATATCCATAATTACTTCTGATAATTTTCCGATCTCTTCTTGAAGACCGATAGTAGTACCGACACGAGGGTATGTTACTTTTGATAACAACTCTTTACGAACTCAAAATTTTCAGACGGACTTGATTGTTCGCCCCGCCCTCTTTCCGAGAGGGCGGGGCGAACAACCGCTCTTAAAAAACGAAAATCCGACTTTTTTTGAAAATCGGAAGTTCGCTTCGTATTTAATGGCTCCGGGGGTGGGATTCGAACCCACGACCAATTGATTAACAGTCAACTGCGCTACCGCTGCGCTACCCCGGAATTAATTATGAATTATTTAATAATATGTCTATTTTAACGTGCCAATATTATAATAAAATTATTCTAAAAAGTCAATATTCATCAACACAGATAGTCATGCACGATTTTGGCCAATTGCGGAGTATATCGCATGCTTCCGCCATAATTATCCACAATAATAAACTCACCCAAAGCATTTTCATCTTCTTGCATAATAAAATCAAAATTTGATGTCTTTATTTTTTTAATAAAATTTTTTATATCAGAATTCTGTATTTCAATGATGACATCGCCAGATTTCTTTCTTTTCATTTTTCTCTCCATTTCCTCAATTTCTTTAGCAATCACCATCCCCTTTTCCACTCTTTTTAAGGCTGACAAATGTTCCTGGATTAGATCTTTCCGCTCCATACCGTCATGACTCGATAAATGTTTATCTGATCTTGCCATTGCTGTGCGGATTATCCTCACTTCATTACTTTGTTGTAATCCAATCCGCAAAGCTTTTTTAATCTCAAATTGCAGATTATTTATGGCTTGTCCACGTGTCTTGTTTTTAGGATCATTTTCAATCGCCAAAGTCAACTCATCTCCACCAACCAAAGCCAAAATTGGTTTATCATCTGGCGATATATTCATTTGTTTCCTAACAACCTCTGCTATAATACGACGAACCTCTCGCAAATATTCAGTTGTTTTGTCACCAGCTTTGGTCGCCGCTTCCTCAAATTTATTAATTTTTTCATTTTTGTCAGTAATGTCAAACAAATTAATTAACAAACCCTCGCATTCTCTAATTTGATCCAATCCAACATCAAGTACGTCAATCGCTATGTAGCTAACATTAGGCATGCTGGTAGCTTCTGCGTGAAACACATCCGCTGAGCTATATAAAGGATCTCTTGCATCGGCTTCGACCGCTAAAGTGATATCTTTTTTGGTCTCATCAGATAATTCACCCTTTTCTTTTAGTTGTCTTGCTTTGTAGCTATTTTTATTGATTTTGTTCATTAACGCTCCATTTTCCAGCTCTTCTTTGGTAAACGACTTTAGTAAATCAATTAAATTGAGCGACTTAATATATTTTCTTAAATTACCATAAAGTACTTGTTGCTCCGGATCGCATATAAATTTATCCTTTCTAACTAAACGCAACAAATCTCTATTTAAAAAACCTTTATTATCAAAAATTTGGTATTGATCGCCGTTTTTATCCGTAATCGTCTTATTTAATATTGTTCCTCTAAGCATTTGTATATTGTCTAATTCTTGTAAAATCTTGGCTTCGCTATATTCGCCGCCATATTGCGTCTTATCTGTCATGGATCTAGCCACCGTTGACATGCTATAAGCCCTTTGAATAGCTAAATATTTATTTGTTAAATTAGAATCGGACTTACTTTGCACGGCAGTCACCCCAAAAGTTAATCGATAACCGCCATTCGCCAATTTTTGTTTAAAATCTTCTTGTTCAGTCGTTAATTCGCTGATTGCGCTAAGTTTATTCTCAATAATTATCGTCATCTCCTGATTGATTTCTTCACAAATTTGATTAATTTTGGACAAATCCAACGTCATCCCCTGATGGATTCTAAAAGCATCTTGCTTAAAATCCTGAAATAAAATCTGAATATTTTTATCTGGTTGATTATGTGCGTCCATCATTTTTTTATTTAACAATTTTCTTTTGATTGCGATTATTGCATCAGTAATTTGCGGACCAAAAACAACATCATTCAAGTATTTAATTTTTAAAATTTCCAAAGCCGGCGATGAAAAAAATACGACGTTATCGCCATCGCGTAATTCATTAAAAACATTACCCCAATTTTGCCGTTCCAAATACGCGGCTAAACTTTTTTTAAAATCCTCGTAAGCCAATATCGCCAGCTGTTTATCCCGCAAGGCGATAATGTTATGTCCAAATTCAAACTGACGTTTTTCTCGATTTTTTGATAATTCTGGTACGATTTCTGTTTCTTTAATATCATTTGTCATATATAAATAAAGATAATTTATCTCAGCCTTTTATTGTTTGCGAATAAAAATCCTAATGTTTTATCAAATTTAGACGGAAAAATTTGTACACCAAAGCCATTCTCTCGTAAAAATATGGCTATCTCCCGATAATTATTTTCACGATTATTGTGATATTCCATTATAATTGCGCTGATTTTGGACAATACTTTTGAATCTAAATTTTTAAATATCATGTATTCCCAGCCTTCAATATCCATTTTTAACAACGAAATCTTTTTTAATTTATATTTTTTGATTAAATCCGATAAACTAATAGTTGGTATGGTAAAAGTATTTTGATTTTGGTTATAATTTTTAACTAAACGATGATTGTGATTATCTACCGCCATTAGCAATGTTGCTTCCCCGCTTTGATCTGACAACGCGGAGTTTATCACTGTAATTTTTTTAAATTTATTCAAATTCAAATTATTTTTTAAAGCCAAAAAATTTTTTGGTTCTGGTTCCAACGCGTAAATATCAACGGTTGGATTTAAATCGCGCGCGTATAAAATAAAAAAACCGATATGCGCGCCAACATCTATAATAGAATATTTTGCTGAACAAATAGTCGGCTCGGCAATGCGATATTCTTTAATCTTAAAGATCTCAGCCCAAATACTTTGATCAATTTTATCGCGTATATTTGCTCGTAATTTTAGGTTTCTTCCTTGAAAGGCGATCTTAATCATAAAACTTTCATAAATCTACAACAACTGATAATTTTTGGTTGGTTCTTGGCTTCCTTTGAATAATACATCTTCAATACTATAAGTGCCAAACTGTCTTTCGTCAAGATAGCCTGACATAGCCGCTTCAGCTAACCAGCCGGAATTAATCCAGTCAAACAGCCATTCGTGCGTCAGTTCGGGATCGGCTTGCGAAATACCCGCATTGATGGTTTTAAGCCAAGTACGGTTAAAATCTTCTTGCGAGCCAACCGAAGGCGCAATAATGATCGGTAAACCCAAAGCGGCGTAAAATACTAATTCGCTCGGCTTGGTCCATAAGATGTCGGTGGTCCGCAAGGTTTGATTAAGTGAGGCAAAATAATCTTCTTTTTGCGCGGCAAAAATAATTTTTAAATTTTTATTCAATCGTTTCGCCAGACCGTTGGCATCAATTTGTTGTTTAAAGAATAAACAGACATCAATGCGGCTACCTGCCACTAAATTTAAACGGATTTTATTTTGCAAAATTTTTTCTTTTAAGCTGGTCAAAATTTTGGCGGCTAATTTTTTTTGCGCGCCAGCCCCGCCCACCGCGAAAGTGATAGTCGGAGACAGAGCGCGACCGATACCATTATTGCAGGCAGTGGATTTTTGATTTTTCAAAAATTGCTGGATAACTCCGCGGTATTTTTGACGATAGTGCCCGCAAGGATCCAAATTCAGCACTCTTTGCACTAAATCCTTTTTTAATAGTTTTAAATTTTTACCGCCTAAATTTTCTTTGGGTAAAGGAAAACCGGTTAAAAAAATATTTTCTTTTTTTACTCCATATAATTGCAGTCGCTCCACAACTCGCCGGCAAGGAGCAAAATATTTAATCCGACTTTTTCGCGGATCAAGCGGCGCCCAAGTCCGACTGCAATCCGCGTCGCAAATTACGCAATAAATTTCACCCATATAACCATGTTCTTCGGCCATAAAAGCCGGAATAAAAAAAGTTGACACAAATGGTTTGTGACCGTTTTTTCGGCTTAAAAAATCAATTAAATTTTTGCCCCATTTCTTTTTGCGAAGCCATTTATAGATGGCCCTGAGTTGTATATTTGGCTTGGATAAATCCCTCCGCGGATAAAAATCTGGAATCTTTTGCCAATAATCCATTAAATCAAACACTCGATCCCCCACAATCGGCACATTTTTAAAACGAGAAATAAGCTCGTAAATTTTTCTGGAGTTAGTCCACAATTGTTGATCGTGTTTGGGAATGCCTTCGTAATTATTGGCCAAAATCACTTTGCCGGTTGGCGATAAATTACGCAAAGGATAAGCGGCACGCTGATGGCCGTATCCCATATCCACAGCAACTATCCAAGCTTGGTTCATATACTTATTATTCATTATTCAAATATCATGATTCAACTGCTTATGTAATTATGTTTTGTTATATTTAATTTTTATTATTATATCACAATTTCTTGATTAAAAAAACTCGTTTTAGTGATACAACGAGTTTTTTGATTAACAATTGAACAATTTAGCAATTTAAGTCTTCATTTCTTTTCCTCCAGCTTAACTTTAATTGTTTTTTCTTTTCCTTGACTGTAAATCAATAAACTTATTTCATCACCAACTTTATTTTTTTTAATTATAGCGCTCAAGGTATTGCTTTCATCAATTTTAGTACTGCCTATTTTTAAAATAATATCATTTTCAACAATACCGGCTTTATTAGCTGGCGAACCGGGAATGACTGCCAGTTCAGTGGCGGTTCCTCCGCGAACCACTATCACGCCGTAATCATAGGACAAGTTATTTTTTTCTTTTATCGCGGAATCAATTGGTAAGTATCGGACGCCTAAAAAAGGAATTTTTTCTTTGGAAATTGTACCGCTCTTTTTAGTTTCTTCATAGGCTTTTTTAACTAATTTGATAGGTACGGCAAAACCAATGCTTTGGGCGTTAGCAGTAGCCACATTAATGCCAATTGCTTGGCCGCTAATACCCAATAATGGTCCGCCAGAATTGCCGGGATTTATCGCCGCGTCAGTTTGAATCAGGCCTTTCAATTCTTCTACTTTTCCATTTCCAACCGCACTGATGGAACGAGCCAAACCAGAAACAACACCTTTACTGACCGTGTTTTCAAATTCACCCAACGCATAACCAATCGCAATGGCAGTCTGCCCAACTTTTAGTTTATCTGAGTCGCCAAATTCAATATATGGCAAATTAGTTACGTCAATTTTTAACACAGCAATATCATTACTAGGATCACGCGCCAAAATCTTAGCGATGACTTTTTTACCTTGATTATCTTTATCGTTCAAGATTACAGTATATTCAGCTTTCGTGTTATCCACGACATGCTTATTAGTTACAATATAACCATCAGAAGAAACCAAAAATCCAGTACCAGCGCCGACTTTTACTTTTTCCGTAGTTCTTTGACAATTGCTTTGATCCGGCGCGTTAAAAAATTTTCTAAATTCTGGCGGTAGATCAGAAAAAAAATCACCTGTACCATAGCAATTTTGCAATCTGGACACTTCGGCCGAGGCCACAATACTTACCACCGCCGGCGAAGTTTTTTCCACAACGCTAATTGTTTGCGATTCTTCGCTAACTACTTTGATAGTTTCTTTAACAGTAATATCATCTTGATTTTTGGAAGTAAAGGCATCTTTTATTTTATCCAACCAATTAGTCGGGTTTGTTTGAGCTGTCTGTGCTCCTTTAATTTCGTTATAAGCCCAGTCCGCCGCTTTGGCAACGCCATAAATTACAGCTGTTGAACCTAACAAAATAACGCTGATTATAAACACTCCTATTTTTAGGCCAAATTTAGAAGATTTTTTCTGGTCATCGTTAAACGTAGTGTTTGACATATATTTTGAATTAAGAATTACTTTTAATATTTTAGCATATTCTTACGAGAAGACAAGTGGATAATTTTAATAGTATTATCTGAATATTTTTTTGATATTTTTCTAATATTTTTAAGTTTTTGATTGACGCCAACCAAAAAAACTGCTATAATCCGCCTATATTCGGGGATCGTCTAATGGTAGGACCGCAGACTCTGAATCTGCGTATCTTGGTTCGAATCCAAGTCCCCGAGCCAAGGTTTTAAAACCGCAAAAATCAGCTTATCTTAGCTGATTTTTTGGTTCGAACTTTTGTATGGGGGGTGGGACGAAGTTCGAACTAAATAATAAAAAATGTTGTCTAAAACACTTTAATTTGGTAAATTAAATAGGTGTTGATATCGCAGGTTGATAAAACCGTATTTTTTTGCTATAATAGCTCGTTAATTTGTTCTTTTAACAACGGGTTACCCTAGTTTTCTTTTGGTCTGTTTTTTTAAAATAGGTCAAAA
>CAYHSR010000018.1:0-9339 GCA_964359335.1 uncultured Gammaproteobacteria bacterium
ATGCCCGGCCCCCCAAATGGCTACTTTCTGAAATTGCCCAACATACTCTCCGGCTTCTTTTTTAAGCTTGATTTGTCGCTCTTCAAAAGAAGAGAGTTCCAATTTTTTTCTTTTCTTTACTATGGCTGAAATGATATAATCATGCCACACTTCGTTGCAACTGACAATTTCAAATCCATTAAATGATAGGACTATACTTAAAGTTTCTTTTGTAAAATACAATAAATGATCCCGCGTAAACTCCGTAAAAAGCTTGTTGCGTAAAATCATATCAAAATTCGGCACCTCAACGATTCCAACAGCATCAGCTGACAAATTATTATATATCCCTCTAAGAACCGAATTGGGATTAGGTAAGTGCTCAAGAAAACTTAAAATAAAAAAAGCGTCAAATGGAGTATATTCTATTATATAATCCTCACTTTCCACAAAACCTTTTGAAACATCTAAGCCATTTTTTACGCATTCACCAACGGAACTCTCGGAATATTCCAAACCATAAGCCTTTACACCGCGCTGCTTCATAACTAATAAATATTCTCCACGGCCACAGCCAATTTCAATTACCTTTTTCCCTTTTAATAAATTTTGTATTACGAAATTATCAAATTGTTTTAAGCGAAATTCTTTCATTTCATCAGAAAAACCGGAAGCGCGAATCACTTCTCGATAATAATCAACTGGCTCACTATTTAACTGCACCAGGCCGCAACCAGAACATTGGCACACCTCCAAATCCACACCTTGATCATATTTAAGCGCAGCCGCGTCTGGTAAATATTGCGCAACCGCCGGCATATTATGATATGTTAACAGTGGCTTTGCAAAAAAACTCCGACCGCACACCCGGCAAACATTAATTTTTGAAATATTGTCTATACCATTCATACATTTCTTTAATACCGTCTTCAAACGAATATTTAGATTTCCAACATAACATTTTCTCCGCTTTCTCAAAATTTAAACTTTGTTCCGGTATTTCATTTTTTTGATTGTCAACGATTTCAAATTTAATTTCAGCGCCAATAATTTTAGAAATTTTTTCTATTAAATCTAATACAGAATAATTTTGACCAGAGCTAAAATTAAATGCCTCACCTTTTATTTTTTCTATATTTTCTGCCAAACAAATATACCCATCCGCCACATCTTTTACATAAACATAATCACGTTTAAACTGGCCATTACTTCTTATTTTTAGAACCGAATCTTCGGCCACTGCTTTCATTATGCCCGGAATTATTCTATTAAAATTTAAATCACCCGGACCGTAAATATTTCCAAACCGACTAATCGCCACAGGCAAACCGTAAGTTTTGGCGTAAGTTTGGGATATTAAATCTGCGCAAGATTTTGAAACATCATAAGGATGATCGCCAGACAACGGATGATTCTCTTCGACCATAAGACAATCTTTGCCGTAGGCCTTATCGCTTGAAGCGACAACAATCGCTTGAATATTTGGACACATTCTGGCGGCCTCAAGCACATTTACCGTGCCCATTATATTTGTGTATAGAGTTTCGTAAGGGTTTATTAAAGCGGTGGGCACGATCGGCTGAGCGGCCACATGAAAAATATAATTAATTTCGTGTTTGGAAATCAGATCAAAAATTCTTTCTTTATCTTTTAAGTCGCCATAAGAAGAAATAACTTTCTCGTCCATTTTTTCCGAATAAAAAAGAGAAGAAGGGTCTTTACTTCGGCACAAACAAACTATTTTACTTGGATTTAATTCAAACAAGCGCCACACTAGATGGGATCCAACTAATCCGGTGGCGCCAGTAACAAAAATATTTTTATTAAATAAATTTGACATAACTTTAAGAAATAAATTACTTCCAAACTTTCCAAAAAGGGTCATTTTGCCAATGTTCGTTCATTTCCTCAACTTCTTTATAGGTATCCATGCATTTCCATCTTCCATTGTGTACATAAATTGATAATTGGCCTTCTTTTGCCATTGGCTGAAAGACGGATTCAATCATACTGTCTGGTTGGATTAAATCCAACACTTCTTTTTTAAAAACCATAAATCCGCCGTTGATATAATCTGAATCCTCGGCGCGCACTTCATTAAAATCAGTTATTTTGTGCTGGAAGAATCCTTTTAATTTTTTCGTTTCATGATCTATGTCTAGAAGACCAAAACGAGAAGTGGGTTTAATACCGGTAACTGTTCCCAATGTATTTTGTTGTTCGTGAAAATCAGCCAACTCTTTAATATTAATATCACTCACTCCATCTCCGTACGTGACCATAAAGTCATCACCATCTATATATTTTCTCAATCTTCTTATACGCTCTCCGGTTAAACTATCAGACCCTGTTTCAGCAAATGTTATTTTAAATTCATCACATTCATTGTTATGAAAAACTAATTCATTATCTTTTGTGTGTAAAGTAAAATCATTCAAGAGACTGCGCCAATTTAAAAAATATTCTTTTATCATGTTTCCTTTATAACCCAACGCCAAAATGAATTCATTAAAACTATGATGCGCATAAATTTTCATGATATGCCACAAAACCGGCTTGCCGCCAACTAAAACTAGCGGCTTTGGCTTAAATTCAGTTTCTTCTTTCATTCTTGTACCTGTGCCTCCGCACAAAATGATTATTTTCATATTATAATTCTATCCAACTATTGGTAAATATACCATGACCATACTTATTAAAATTATTCCATTTTTTTGGAGCAATAACTATTTTTTGCGGATTGTTATTAAGCCACGCCGCCCACCAACTAAAGGTGCTGAATGATATAATATTGTGCTTACACAAACTCATCAACTGCATATCAATATAAGAACTGTCTCCAGTGTTATTATCAACAACAGTCTTTGCGGATATTTTTAAATTTTCTTTTGCCCAACTTGGATCATCGGAAAAGATAAAAAAAACCGGATTACTGATCTTTTCTAAAATGTAATCACGTGCTTTTTGATAATAACACAAAGTATTCTTTTCAGCAATTTCCGACGGAGCATAGCTACTATGAACATGATCACCGCGACGAATATGCAATGAGACTGAATTAGTTGAATTAATCATGCCAGCCAATTCCTTATTTTTTCCAACTAGCGGTTTTTTAAAAATAAAATCCTTTCTGATAATTTCTTCTACATCTAAAAAATATTTTTCATGTGCCAAAATCCCGGACAAATAAGCATTTTTTCCTAAATTTAAAATTTTTGACTCAAAACATCTTGGATCAATCTCTTCCACCATATAATTAGGATAAAAAAACTTAATCAATCTACTGATAATAAATGAAATGACAAAAACCGAATTGTTAAAATAAAGGGCGACTCTGGATAAAAAAGTAAAATTTTCTTTAATATTAAAAATATTCAATCCATAATTACGAAAGGTAAAATCTTTGCGCGGTAAACGATGCAATAAAAAAGTTAGGTCTAATTTTAATTCAACGCCTCTTTTCAAGGCCAAACGTCGCGCGCAGGCATATTGGAACATCTGATTGCCAAGCCCGCCAATTAATTTAACTGTTATCATACTGATACTGATTGTTTAGTAAACCAAAAACAACCACAACCATAATCTTGATCATCAACCAACTCTTTCGAAGGATTAATTAAAAGATTGCCATCACTAGGTCGAGGTATTAAAGCAAACTCTTTAAGTTCTAAATCTTTAAAATAATCCTTTATCTGATCATAGCTATAAATACGATGCGCGTTAAACATAATCTTTGGTTTACCGATTGGCGCTACAAAAAGAAGTGTCCCGCCCGGCGCCAAAACTCTTTTTAATTCCAAAATCGCCTTTAAATCGCCATCATAATCCAATTTATCGCCATAACGACCCAGACCCACGTGTTCTACCACATGCATACATGAAAGTGAGTGAAGTTCATTATCATTAAATGGTAATTTTAATAAATCAGCGCGGCCGCAAATTAAACCTGAAAGCGCTAAGGGCGCTGGGCGATAATCATAAAAATGTACCGGGATAAAAGCGGAAACCAAAATAGAGAAACTCAAACTCGAAGAAATATCCACGTGAAATTGCGGCTTATTGACAGCCAATATTCTGGCGGCCCAAGCTGGATGATAAATATAATGGCGATCAAAACCGGTTTCAGCTGTGGCCTCTTCGATTATTGGCATAAGATCATTGAAACTAAGATGAAAACGTGGTGCCTTTTTTGCCAATTGACGAAAATTAAACCAATCATAAAAAAAAGCATGGTAATGCAATATCTTTTTAAACCAGCAATAAATCCTCAGCATCCAATTAGCCGGCACTCTTGGCAATTTATAATAAATTTTTTGTAAAAACCTTCTATTCATACTGCGGCGCTTTAAACATAAACCCAAATAAAATTATTTTAGCGTGAATTCTTGTTTTTTTAAATAATAAAATTGAAAATGGTATTAGAGAATACGAAATTAACGTAGCCAAAGCCGCGCCATTAATACCAATACGAGGTATTAATATTAAATTTAACAATATATTTATTAACATACCTAGACAATTAATATAAAGAGAAATACGGGTTAAATTTTCAACTAACAAAAATTGGTTCACAACAGTTCCTATGGCCATGGCGAGACCGGACCAGACATAAATTTTTAATACCGAAATCGCTCCCAAAAATTGTACTCCGTATAAAATTTTTATTGCTAAACCTGAAAAAAAATACAAAGGCAAAATAATAAAAAAAGAAATATAAATGACTAACGTATATAATCTAGCCAACCGTCGCTGATAGACCAATTCGTCGGTTTTTTTGGCATTAATAATCGCCGGGAAAATAGAGCTGACGATAATGGCAGGGATAAGATACCATACTTCCGACAAACGAACTCCAACATCATACAGACCAACCGCGGTCGAATCCATCATATTTTTTATCATAATTTGATCGATTCTGGAATAAACGAACGCAAACGCGCTCGCCAGCATTAATGGCCATGAATCTTTAAGTAGAGCGACTGCCAAAGAACGATTAAAGGCCCAGTTTTTAATTGATAAACCCTGCATCTTATATAAAATAATATAAGAAATAGCATACAAGATTGGTTCTAAAATGAATATTCCCAAAAAGAAAACAACTTTTAATTTTAAAATTACAAATAATATTTTTAGGCCTGACAAAATCAAACCTATCAGAACAGAGGCCAACGTAGGTATTTTTGATATCGCTTTAGCTTGAAAATGAAAAAATATGATCTGGAATGATTGAAAAATAAATGACAATGAACTGGCGATGATTAATAAGTTCGTATAAAAATCATTATTGGTAAACTGCAGAAAAAAAATGATCAAACAGATCGCAATGATTGAGCCAGCTAACTTTAAAAATAAAGCGCTGCCAAATAATTCATTCTGTTTCTCGGGGTATTTTGTTAATTCACGCAAGAGAACGCTGTCCACTCCAAGAGCGGCCACAAAAGAAAATAAACCGACAAAACTTAAAATGTAGGACATCAAACCATAATCATGTGGACCTAAATAACGCACCACATATATGCTGACAAAAAAAGAAATAAATAAACTAAATATTTTTCCAACAAAATTCCATGAAGTATTCAAAAAATACCTCTTAAACCCGAACGAAGTAAGAGATGGTATTAAATTGGCAGGTACTACCCAATTCATTATGATTAGGATTATTTTTTTTATTTTTTTAAAAATCATATATTACCAATTCTTTGTTTTATCAATGGTTTTTAACTTAACTTTCTGATACAAATTCGTAGCTTTCACATCCAACTCCGGAGATAATATTTTTAATAATTCATGACCTAAAATGCGATATTGCTTCCCAATCTTATTAGCCCGAATTAACCCTTTTTTAAGAAGTCGTTTCATCGTACTATTGCTAATTTTTAACATTTCTTGCGCTTCTTGGGTTGTATAAACTTCATTTGGCCTAATTTCAGTCATAATAAATTGATTTAAAATAACACCTAAATTATATCACAAGGTGTCATTAGGTGTCAAAAGATGTCAAAAAAGTTATCCACAAGGCTTCGCCTAGCTATAATCTGTAAACAATTTTACTGTGTAAAATTATTCTCATACCAATTGCATGACGACTTCACACCTTCTTCCAATTCAATCTTATGCTTCCAGCCAAGCGCATGCATTTTCGTCATATCCTGTAATTTCTGTAGCATTCCATCAGGCATAGAACTATCCCACACAATTTCACAGTCATACCCGACAACATCTTTAAATAATTCAACTAATTCTTTAACACTAATGTCTTTACATGTACCTAAATTAAAAAATATCTCCCCTTTTTCATTTTGTTCTTTGGTCGGATTGAAATTATTCATTAAAAACAAACAACCGTCAGCCATGTCATCTACATGCAAAAATTCTCTTTTTGCTATTCCAGTACCCCAAATAATTACTTGCTTGCCCCCATGTCTTTTGGCATCACAAAATTTCTTAACAAAAGCGGCTAAAAGATGTGAATTTTTTGTATCAAAATTATCATTTGGCCCATACAAATTAGTTGGCATCGCGGCAATAAAATTCGTTCCATATTGTCGATTATAACTTTGACATATTTTTATCCCAGCAATTTTTGCTATGGCGTATGGCTCGTTGGTTGGTTCAAGATATCCGGACAATAAATATTCTTCTTTCATTGGCTGTGGACACTCTCTAGGATAAATACAGGAGGATCCTAAAAACAATAATTTTTTTACACTATTTAAATATGATTGATGAATAATATTATTTTGAATCTGTAAATTTTCGTAAATAAACTGCGCCGGATAAGTATTGTTGGCTAAAATACCACCAACTTTAGCGGCTGCCAAAAATACATACTCCGGTTTTTCTGATACAAAAAAATCCGCCACCGCTTGCTGGTTTAATAAATCTAACTCAATATGAGTCTTCAAAATTAAATTTTCATATCCTTCACTCTGTAATTTACGAACAATCGCGGATCCAACGAGGCCGCGATGACCGGCAACATAAATTTTAGAGTTTTTCTCCATATTTTTCCGCTTCACACATTAACTTGACTAATTCTTTAAATTTAACTTTCGGCTCCCAATTTAATTTTTCTTTAGCTTTCGCCGGATCGCCCAATAACACGTCTACTTCAGTTGGACGATAATATTTTTCATCAATTTCAATCAATGTTTTGCCGGATTTAACATCAATGCCTTTTTCTTCCAATCCCACGTACTGCCATTTTATCTCATAATCAAAATACTTGGCCGCCTCTTCTGCAAATTCCCGCACGCTGTGGCTTTCACCGGTGGCGATGACATAATCATCAGGCTTTTCTTGTTGTAACATTAACCACATTGCCTCTACATAATCTTTTGCATAACCCCAATCACGTTTAGCATCCAAATTACCAAGATGCAATTTATCCTGCTTGCCCAATTTCATTTTGGCAAAAGCTTTGGTAATTTTTTTTGTCACAAAAGTTTCACCTCGTCTAGGAGATTCATGATTAAATAATATGCCATTACAAATAAACATATTATAGGCCTCACGATAATTAACACAGATATTATGAGCAAAAACTTTAGCGCAACCATATGGTGAACGCGGATAAAATGGCGTGGTTTCTTTTTGTGGTGTCTCTAAAACCTTGCCAAACATTTCCGATGAACCGGCTTGATATAATTTAATATTTAAACGGTCATCTTTAATGGCATCAAGTAAACGCAAAGTGCCAAGGCCATCGGCATTGGCGGTATAGATCGGTATTTCAAAGCTCACTTTCACATGACTCTGAGCGCCAAGATTATAAATTTCATCTGGACGAACTTTTTCCAAAATTCGCGATAAGTTGCTGTCATCCGTCAAATCGCCATAATGTAAAAACAATCGCGCCCCACGCTCATGCGGATCCTGATAAATCTGTTCAATTCTACCTGTATTAAAACTGCTGGAACGACGGATAATACCGTGCACTTCGTAGCCTTTTTCTAACAAAAACTCTACTAAATACGAACCGTCTTGTCCGGTTATACCGGTAATTAATGCTCTTTTCATATAATTGTGTCATTCCCATGAAAATGGGAATCCAGGCTAACAACGTTGTGATTGTGGATTCCCGTTTTCACGGGAATGACAGGGTGATTATTAATTTTATTTCGTTGAACTCGCAAAAATACTCGCGATCACGCCTTCGTCGCTATCACTAAATACTACTCCTGCTTTACGCGCCTTGTCAATTACCGCTTTTGCGTCGCTGTTTTTGCCTATCGCTTTATAACTATACGCTAATCGCCAATAACTTTCAGTTATTTTTGGATTATCCTTAATGGCTTGTTCATATAATTTAATAGCTTCGGCATTTTTGCCCAATTCCAGCTTGGTGGAAGCCAAAGTAAATATTACCTGCTGTCTTTTGGGCGACTTATTTAAAGAATCCTGTAACAAATTTTCGGTTTGCAACATATATTTCGCGTCCTTGGTAATCACCGCTTTCAATCTCACCAACTGAGACAATGTCATTTGGTTGCGAATATCCAACGGATGTAAGATAAGATTCTTGTCTAAATGTAAAATCGTCAAATCCAAAATTTCCATAGCTTTTTCAACACCTAACGATTGATATATATTATTAAATGATTGACTAACGGTTCGGGCAATGTCGGCTCTGATGTCATCAATGTGTGGCGAATTAAACTCTAAAGCATTCTTAATCTCACCGGCTCCAAGAGCCGAGTTGGTACTCAAAATTCTAATTGCCTGTAATGTCCTGGAATTGGCTCGCGCCGGTTGGATGTTAAAAATGAAAACTATAGCCAAACACAACACGCCGACTATAGAAAAACTGCCATAACCAATAGTTTTGTCAGGCTTAAACGACTTCCCATTGTTCCATTGTTCTATTGTTCCATTGTTATTTTTTGTTGTTTTATTACTCAATTGCTCTATTGTTCTATTGCTATTGAAAAATACTTGCGCATTAATGAAAGCCAACCAAACCATAAAATATAAATAAGACGTCGGATTCTCAAATACCGTCACGTTTTGTACTAGATGAGCAAGCAAAAAGGCTGAACCAACAATTACCACATGATAATTTAAATTATCTTTTTTATAACCTCTCCATAAAACAACCACAGCCGTGCCAAACATTAATAAATAAACAGATATACCAAACGCGCCTTGCACCGCGATGGTGTTTACGATAATATTATGGGCATTATCAAACCAGGTTTCACCATAACCAGATTCCAACAATTTAGGATTATAGTATTTATTAAAAGCATAGAAAAAATTATTCGGGCCCCAACCAAAAATCGGACGTTCCTTCCAAGACTCTAAAGCGATATTCCAAGCCATCCAACGCGGTGATTTTTTGACATCAGCAAAAGATGTGCT
>CAYHSR010000019.1:0-9330 GCA_964359335.1 uncultured Gammaproteobacteria bacterium
CTAATAATTTAGACAGATCCGGCATTGACCATCTGATAGAATTTTTAGTGATGTATGACAAAACCTTAATGGTCATTTCTCATGACGCTGATTTTTTAAATTGCTTTACCGAAGGAGTCGTCTATCTTGATGTTTTTACTAAAAAAGCCGAAATGTATATTGGTGATTATTTTTCCGTAGTGGAGGAAATTAACAAGCGGATTGCCAGAGAAATAAAGAAAAACGCGCAATTAAAAAAAGAAATATTAGACAACAAAGCCAAGGTTAACTTTTTTGCCAATAAAGGCGGCAAGATGCGTAAATTAGCTAGTAAACTAAAAGAAGAAATTGAGGAGTTGGAAGAAAATAAGGTGGATGTTCGGCGAGAAGATAAAACTATCAGAGAATTTACTATTCCATCGCAAGGAATTGTCGGCAATGTTGTGATTATTAAGTCAATAAAAATAATCAAAAATCACGAACCGGAAATTAAAGCGGTGGATATTTTATTGCGGCAAAAAGATCGGCTTTTAATTTCCGGACCAAACGGTATTGGCAAGAGCACGCTGCTGCGTTCTTTAGTGGAAAGTTCCAACAATGACGCAACTATTTTAAAAGATACGCGGGTAGGCTACTATAGCCAGGATTTTGCCACTTTGGATTACACACAAACGGTTTTTGATTCTTTAAAAAGCGTTTTAGTTGAAGGAACGGATATCCAAGAAATGCGATCTATCGCCGCCGGATTCTTAATTACTGGTGAATTAATGGGGTTGAAAATATCCCAATTATCAGAAGGACAAAAAGGGTTGTTGTCTTTCGCGCGACTGATTTTGCTGAGACCCGGTCTTTTGGTTTTGGATGAACCGACAAATCATATCAATTTTCGTCATATTCCAATTATTGCCAAGGCTATAAATAAATATGACGGCGCCATCATTCTTGTTAGCCATCTGCCGGATTTTGTCAAAGAAATTGGGTTTAACAACAAACTTGATTTGAGTAAAATATAAAATAGCCAACAAAATGATTAGCTAGTAGTTTGCTGTTGCTTTTTATTTAAACTTGTGTTAAAATAACGCAAATTACACTTTAAGTAATGAATCTCTCCGCCTCAATCAGCGGGGTAAAATAAATATGGGAAATTTTAACCGAGACAATAAAAGATCAAGTGGTGGTTTTAGCCGTGGATCTAGTAGTGGTAGATCATTCAGCAATGGGAGTAAATTCGGCGGACGAGACGGTGGTCGGCCAGTAATGCACAAGGCGACTTGCAATGAATGCGGCGCGAGTTGTGAAATTCCTTTTAGACCAACCGGCGGCCGGCCGGTATTTTGCAGTGATTGTTTTGCCAAACAAGGCCACGACAATAAAAGATCGGATTTCGGCGGCGATAGACGCGATAGGCCTCGTTTTGCCGATAAATCAATGCATCAAACGGTGTGCTCTAAATGCGGAAATGATTGTCAAGTGCCTTTTAGACCGATTGGCGGCAAACCAGTTTTTTGTGATAATTGTTTTACTAAGGGTGGCAACGAACGCGGCGATAATAAAAATTCCGGAGAAATTATGGAACAAATCAAAATGTTAAATGCCAAAATTGATAAACTTATAAAAATATTATCCCCAAACGTGATGGTGGAAAAAACTATCAAGCCGGAAATGGTCAAAGATACCGTGGTTAAAAAAATCGCGAAAGAAAAAACTGCCAAAAAAATTACTTCCAAAAAAGTCACCGCTAAAAATAAAAAATAAAATTCTGTTAAAATAAACAAAAAAAGACCTTGATTATGTTTGGAAAAAGGAAAGAGGTGAAGGAGGGTACACCTCTCCTAATTCCAAACACATTCAAGGCCTTTAATTTATATAGATTTATTTTAACAAACTCCGATAATCTCGTCAAGACAAAAGTTGGTGGATAAAATCCTACTTGGCCATTTCCGCCACTTTGGCGAATAAATCCGGAAAGCCGCTGGCTAATTCCGATAAAACTTTGCGATTTAAGGCAATATCTTTCTTTTTTAAACCATTAATGAAACGACTGTAACTTAAGCCATATTCTCTAATAACCGAATTGATTCTAATTAACCACAAACCGCGATTGGTTCTTTTTTTATTTCGGCGATCGCGATAAGCATACTGACCGGCTTTTTTGATGGCAATCTTGGCTGATTTGATTTTATTTTTTCGGCCCCACTTATATCCCTTAGTTTGTTTGAGGATATTGCGTCGTCTTTTGGAATGCAATATTCCGCCTTTTATTCTGGACATACATTGTTTGACTTAAATTATTATTTATTCAACAAAATTCTCACTGTCTTTTCCAATGCCTTGCTATGCAAACCGACTATGTCGGACTTTTTATTTCGGCCGACCTTGCCATTTTCGCGGGTGTTAAAATGACCCTGACCGGCCGTCCTTTTAACAATTTTGCTTTTATTTTTTTTACCGCCTTTAGTCAGTTTAAATCTTTTGGCAATCGCTTGATGTGTTTTTGGAGACATATCTTAAATTAACTTAATTATAATAATTCCGTTATTCTTTCGCGATTATTGCCGTAATTTTATTGCCCTGCTTTTCTATTTTTTGTTCTGTCCGCACTGGCGCGATCGCGTGAATTGAACCAATAAATTTTTTAATAATTTCAAAGGCCATTTGCGGTGTCCGATTTTCTCGTCCGCGCATAATTATTTCCATTTTAACCTTGTCGCCATTATTTAAAAATTTAAGCGACTGATTACGTCTGATTTCCAAATCATGATCGCCAATTCGCATTGAAAGACGGATGCCTTTTAATTCCATCACATGGGCTTTGGCTCGTTTTTTGCGTTCTTCTTTTTCCTTCTGATATTTAAATTGGCCATAGTCGCCGAATTTAGCCACCGGCGGAGTTGACTTAGGATTGATTAAAATTAAATCCATTTCTCGCTCCGCCGCCATTTTGGCGGCCGCGGCGGTATTCATTACGCCTAAATTTTGTCCATTTTCATCCAAGGTTAAAACTTCCGCCGAGTTGATTCTCTCATTAAAGAAATATTTCTTTTTTATTTCCGGTTTTCTTTTTTTTCTAGATATTCTCATAAAATTACGAACATACGGATTTTTTATCCGTACATATCCGTACATGAATGTGGAGGTGGCGGGAATTGAACCCGCGTCCAAAAGAAATTAATAATACTGTCTACAAATGTAGTACGTTTATATTTTAACCGACTAAGTAAGAAACGGACAAAAACTCAACCGGCGATTCAAGAATCTTTCAGTTAAAGACGATGAAAACGCGCTTTAACCTACGCTCGGTAAGTGACACCGAAACCAACTACCGAGTATCGATGGTCCGATGAGCAATGGCAATTAAGCGACTGCTGGAGCGAAGGCCATGGTGTTGACCATATTGGCAACAGCCATTTTTGCCTTCTGATATAAGTTTACACTTATGTTGTGTTTCGGTTTAACGAGGCAAAACAGCTCGAAATGCTAGTATTAATAATACTCTCTGTCGAAACCTTACACCCCCCTTTAAATGTTTTTCAAAGTTCCTCTGATTTCTCTGGCTAAATCGCGTTTTTTAATAACTTCCCGCTTATCGTATTGTTTTTTGCCCTTACAAACGCCGATTGCCATTTTTATCAGATGTGCCTTAGTATACACCCGCAATGGTATGATTGTCAAGCCCTTTTCTTGAATTTTGCCTCGTAAATAGCTAATTTGTTTTTTATGCAATAAAATTTCGCGCCAGCGGTTTGGATCGTATTCTTCCAGCTTGCCGGCTGGCTTGTATTTTGAGATATGCAGACCGGTAACACCGGCTTTATCTTGGTAGAAAGTGACAAATGAACCTTTTAAATTAAGTTGTCCCTTTTTAACAGCTTTTACCTCATAACCGCGCAAAATTAAACCAACCTCGATTGTTTCTAATATCGTGTAATCAAAATAGGCCTTTTTATTTTTTGCTAATTCCATATTAGTTAATAGTTTACCATAAAATCATAAAAAAACAATGAGGCTGGCCGGTATTGAAAAAAATCAAAAATTATTCTATAATTACCCTGACTATGCCACTACCAAATATATCTCTTAACCCAAAATTATCCGCTGTAATTGATTTGACGCTAAATATCATGGCGCTTCTGTTAATTACTAAATTATCATCTTGGCTGTGGTTTTTAATTCTCTTTTTTTCTCGACAACTTTTATGGTTAATACTAACCGGTTTTACTTACTATCCCAAAACCGCTTTGCGCGTAAAACATTATTTAAGTTTACTAGTATTCAGTTTGGGAATGTATTTAACCATTGTGTTTACCGATTGGCCGGTGGCTCTTTACATTCTAATGACCGCGTTTTTAATTTTATCTTTTATTAGCTTTTGGTTTCTACCTCAATCCAAAATTCAATTTAATATATTTTTAAAACCATATACTAGATGGAGGTTTCTCATCAGCTCGCTGGGGTTGGCCGGTATCTTGATCGGCATCCAATCAATTGTATTCTATCAAGTTTTATTTACCGTTAATCATTGGCTTTGGCATATTTTAACCGCCTGTGTTTCTTCGCTGATGGCATTTTGGTGGTGGTATGAATATGGAATCAAATTGGAAAAAAGAATTTTCATCGCCAGTGCCGCGTTTTTTATTTTAATGATAGAATTGGCTTGGATAATCACCGCTCTTCCGATTGGCAATATCGCCAGCGGATTAATCCTTACTTGGTCATGGTATCTAATCTGGCTTTTAAATCGTTTCAATCTTACAGCGGAAGGAATCAAATGGCTAAAACAAACTAAATTTTTATTAGCCAATCTGGCTATCTTTGCTCTATTTTTGATTTTTATCGTTAGATGGAGATAATCCTATGCCCAAATCTCTCCCGCCTCATCTACCAAAACCAATGTCTAATTTAAAAAATCATCAGCTATCAGAAAGATTGAAGTTGTTGTTTGTGGTTTCAGTCGTCAGTTTACTGGCCGGACTATCCGGCGCGTCGATTATGTTTGGCTGGCTGTTGCCCGAAGGATACGGTAATAATATTTTTATCAGTTCCAAAAATAAATCGACCGAAAATTCAACCATTGACGAGTCAGCGCGAAAAGAATTAACGGATAAAATTTATTTTATCTATTCACAAGCGACCAAAATAAATGGTCTGCAATATTTAGATAATAATAATTTTTTGGGCGAAGCAATCGCTATCAGTTCCGACGGCTGGTTGGTCGTCTATGTTGGACAAAACTTATCTACCAATAATATCGTGGCCGTCAATCATAAAAATAATTTGGAAAAAATCAGCCAAAAGGTCTATGACCAATACACCGGTTTATTATTTATTAAAATTGACAGCGCCAATCAGCTGAAATTAGTTAATTTTCAAAATAACATAATTGAGGATGAACCGCTGTTTGTTTACCGCGATAAAAAGTGGCAATCAAACTATATAGATAAAAAAGTATCAGCCGACCCCAGCGGGCATTTGGATATTGAACCAGCATGGCACTACGTTCTAAAAAATAATCAACAAAAAAATTTAGTTGCCTTTGATCAACGGGGGAATGCTTTGGGGTTTTTGACTTCCGCGAATACTTTGTTAAATATCAAATACTTAAATAGGATAATGCCGCAATTTTTATCTAATAAATCCATTAGTTATAATTCATTGGGGATAGAAGGATTTTATGCCGGGGAAAAACCGATTGTGACCGACAAACCCATCACTGAGGCGTTTGCTGTCAGTCGGCTGTCTAATACGGCGCAAACCAAACTGAAAGCCGGTGATATTATTATAGAAATAGACGGGGTGGTTGTCAGCGAGGACAATTTATGGTATAATATAAATAATAAAAAAAGTGTTAACATTGTGTTATTAAGAAACGGAAAAAAACTTCACACAGAAGGGATTACCGTTCTAAATTTATAAAAATATGGACATAGCCCACCTGTTGGTAAAAAAAATAAAATTAATTTTTAGCTGGGCGATAATTTTGGCTGGCGCGGTGGCGCTTATCACCATTTTTTTGCCAAAACAATACAACGCTCAAAGTCAAATTTTAATTATCGCGCGCGGTAGCAGCGGAGTTGATCCATACACCCAGGCCAAATCGGCTGAGACAGTTGGTGAAAATTTAACTCAAATCATCAATACGACTGATTTCTATGATAAGGTCATTAATTCGTCCGAAACATTTAATAAAGATAGGTGGAAAAATTTAACCGACAGGAAACGGCGCAAACAATGGCAGAAAGATGTGCGGGCCTCAGTGGTTTATGGAACCGGTCTGCTAAACATAAACACCTATGCCTCCAGCAAAGAAGAGGCGGTAAAATTATCCAAAACAATCGCCAATTCCGTGGCCGTTTATGGATGGGAATATGTGGGAGGAAATGTGGTTTTAAAAGTTGTTACCCAGCCGTTGGAACCAAGATTCACTGCCCGGCCTAATTTTGTTCTAAATGTCTCTATTGGATTTATTTTTGGCGGTTTATTAGCCATACTTTGGTTAGTAAAATATAAAAAACACCATTTATTTAATTAAATTTTATGCGTAATACTGCTGAAGCTTATCGTCCACAACCACAACCTGCTGATTATCAAAAAAATAAAAAAGAAAATCCATTGAGGTCAGTACCTGCTATTGAAGTTAATGATCAAAAACTTCATGAAGCTAATAGAAAGGCTTATTTTAGAGAGCAAGTAAATTTGGCTAAAACCAAAATAATAAATTTGTTAAAACAGATGGATACTCTAACTTATAGTCAAAGAAAAAAATTACCAAATTCACCTCAAGAATTGAGAGCGCATTTGAATAATTTGGATAAATTAAAATCAAAACCATATAATTCAAAGTTAGAAATATCTCTATTGAAGTTAGATGAGATTACTGATAATTTTGAAGAGAAATTCAATAAAGAATTTGGCGTACCTACTATAGAAGAAGTAGAACATATTGATTCAGATATAGAATATAGTGATTCAAGTGATCAAACAACCGCTGAAATTGATGGCAGTGGTTCTGCGGCAAGTGGGGGAGAAGGCGGAGAACCGCCAGATGATAATGAGAAAGAAAAAATTAAACTTGAGATTGTTAAATTAAATGACCTATTTCCTCAAGTATCGCAATATATAGATGGCTTAAAAGCCTTAGATCTGAATGATCGTGAAGCTAAAAAAAGAATTCTCGATCTCGAAAAAGACGTGGCTGATCAAAACTTTAAATATACAACGGATAAACTTAGACCATCGATGTATCTATATTATTTGGAAAAAATGTCTAAAAGGATTATCAATATAAAAAATTCATTGAATAATCAGCTAAAGAAAATATTAGAAGAAGAAATTAAATTTATCAATGATTTACAAGAAGATATTTATATTTTATTCAAAGAAAATGCAATAACAACTACAGACAATCGAAATTATTTTATTCAATTGAAAGAAATTAAACAAAATTATAAATGGATTATGGATGTCACAAACGATAAAAGTATGGATTCAAACTTTGCCGAGGCTGTAAGTCACTATGTAAAATTAAGAGATGATTTAGATAATGAAGTTAGAAAAATAGAAGACAAGAAGGAACAAGATGACGATATAACAATTGAAGCGGAAATTCCAAAAAATACGTTGAAGGAAATATCGGCAGTAAATAATAGATATAATCAAGTACTTAATAGATTGCGCTCTATCTATATTATTAGCTTGAAAGCTTTGGATGTTGATATAGAAAAAGATTTAATAAGGATTGAAAACATTGATGAGGATATAAAAAACGATAAAAAAAACAACGAGTTTGAGTCTTTACAGAAAGCGTCTATTGAGTTGGAGAAGATAGAAGGTAAGTTGAGTGGATTTTTGGAAAGAGTCTTAAAAAAGGAAGCCAATTATCAGCTAGAATTAAGAAAAAGATTCAATGCTTTAAAAGAACGAGACAGCACAAATAAAGCTATGACAGAAACAGCATTAGAGTCATTATTAACACAAATAGAACAAGAATATACCTCTTTAATCATAGGAATTAAACAACCAGCAACTTATTGGACGCGATTAAATTCTTATCTGACAAAAAAAAAGCAGATGGTTGACGCACTCAATAAGTGGAAATCCACCGACAGGCAGCCGAGTTTAGAACCAACAAGAACAATGCCCACGGCATTAGATTTAAGTTCATTTGTTTTAAAGCCGGAAGCAATAGATGCAGGCAAAGAACAAACGACGAGCGCCAAAGCATCAGTAGTGGTTGATTCTCAATATATCAGGGATATAGAAAACAATGCGGATCAAAAATTAAGCAAAGAAAAAAATCACTCGTCAAAATCTCAGGCAGAAAATGATTTGGATGAATTTAATGATATTCGGAACAGTCAAATGCCAGATGAAAAAAAAATAGGCGATTTTATCAACAGACTGGTCTTAACTACCATATCTGAAAACTTAAGAGGCGATCAAGTAGCTAATATAACCGAGCGGGTAATCCCAAACATAAAGCAAGTATATGATATTGAAAATTCACAAAAAGCATTTGATTTATTGCATAAGCTTATAAATGAAGCAGCGGTAGCTGTGATGCATGAATTGATAGATCCTAATCTAAAACGAAAAATTCTTATTGAAGTTCAAGCTAATTTAGACATGGTGAAACAAAATTTGCTTAACAACAAGAGAGATGACTTACAAAATAATTTAGTTGGCATAATATTTAGAGTTTTTAACAATCTTTTTTACGACACTTCGCAAGACACCGGTAGGGTTGCCGAAAAAAAGGCTAATAAGATTGTTGCGGAATTATTAACCATAATAGATGATAACTCTGCTAAAATTGAACTGAGTTTATTTACCAAGCTTCGTCTTTGGAATTACTATACTAAAGGACCGGAAAGAGAAGATATTGAAAAAATATATAGAATAGAAAAAACGCTTGAAAATCCTGCTTTCATAAGAACACTCACAGACATTATTACTATAAAAATAAAAGAGATGTGTGTCAACTCTATCATCAAACTGGATGCTTTACCTCAAAACGGACAATTATTATACGGCGTTGAAAACTATAGCGCAAATATACTTAAAAAAGAAGAAGATTGGTTTGAGGACGGTCGGAAACATATATTTTCAGAAAGAGAAAATATTGTAACAGCCAAAAAACCAATCAGTACTTGGTTGCGAAAAGTTGGAACCGCTTTGGGACTTTTAGCCAGCACAACCGTATTGTCTCCTGAAACATATCAAGAAGATGCTCAGCCGATTAAAAAAGGTGATAGTCAAACTGCCGGTAAAAAAATAGCTGTAAGTGTACTGAGGCAACGACCGGTATCAGAAGAACAAACAGCCGCAATTAAACGAACTGGCAGTGATTTGCCT
>CAYHSR010000020.1:0-9281 GCA_964359335.1 uncultured Gammaproteobacteria bacterium
CATCTCCATAAATTATCGGCTGCCTGCCTTGCAACATTAAATTAATCATAATAGATGCCACATTACGAAACGGGTCGTCATATTTTTGCCGTGGTCCGATAATGTTGTGTGGTATGGCATAAACCACTTCAAAGCCATGTACTTGCGATAAAACTCGCAATAATTGTTCAGACGCCACTTTTGCGATACCATATGGATCTTGCGGTTGAGGTGTCATGTCTTCCGTAAAAGGAGTAGATTGTGCTCCATATCTGGCCATACTTGTACAATAAACCAATCGTTTAACGCCAACCGCGGCGGCGGCAGAACCAACTGTGGCGGTAATCTGAAAAGTATTCTGACAAACCACATGCGGAGAAAAAACACTCAAACCCTCATAAGCGGTGCAGGCAGTATGATAAACGACATCAATACCTTTCAATAAATTTTTCATAGTGTTCAAATAACCGCAATCAACTTGACTAAAATCAACTCTGTCCGGAACATTATCAATATATCCGCCAATTAGATTATCGCAGCCGGAAACATTGTGCCCTTCTTTAAGCAAGGCATCGGCTAAATGGCTTCCCAGAAAGCCCGCCACACCAGTAATAAAGATGTTCATATGGTTTAATTTTATCTGGTGACAAACCAGTATTGTCTAAAACATTCCTCCACAGCTTCTTTAATTGGCCTCATTTTGATTCCTATTTTTTCTAAATTATATGATCGCATAATATTATTTGATCTTAATTTCAAAGCCAATCCACAATCAACCAACTCGCTTTCGGTTATCCACTCACATATAAATTTTGGATCAACATATTGTTTATATAACTCTATTATTTCTTTATGCGTAATAGAACCTGGATTGGTCGCGTGAAATATGCCTGGACTTTTTTTTTCTAAAAGCTGTCTAAACACTTTGATCATATCGGACACGACCGTAACGCTATTTTCTACATCTACTATCTTTTTATATTTAGCCAATTTATCAATTAAATTGGCCGGATGAGAAATATTATCAATTGGCATTCTGATTCTGGCAATACCAACATTTGGCAGAGTGGATAACACTAAATCGGTGGCATATTTGGAACGGGTGTAAACCGCCGAAGGATTAGCCTTGTCATCTTCCTTCCAGCCATTTTTATCAGGTGATTTTCCATAGAAAACACAACCGGTTCCAATATGCAATAAATAAATATAGCGTTTTTGACAGGCCTCGGCAATTATAATTGGCAAAACAGTATTTCCCTGAATGGTCTCTATTTGATGTGATTCACACCAATCAACATTCGGCTTGCCAACAACGCCAGCGGCGTTCAAAACCGCGCCGGGCTGATGTTCATCTATTAAATCCAAAACATCATTGACATTATTGATCGTTTTTTCCGCCATAATCGCGTCCGGCCAACTTTCCAAACATCTATTTCCTAAATAGCCATTGCCAATAATAAGTATTTTCATAATTGTTGATACTGTCTTTTATAATACTCCCGATACTCCCCGCTCCTGCATCTCCCCCACCACTCCCGATTATTTTTATACCACTCAACCGTTCGTCTCATCCCATCTTCAAAACCAACCTGTGGCTCCCAACCAAGTTCATTTTTTATCTTAGTATAATTCATCGCGTATCGCCGATCATGCCCGGGACGATCTTTGACATATTCTATCTTATCTTCATCCAAACCCAATATTTCCAATATCTTATGAACTATTGCCAAATTAGTTTTTTCACAATTACCACCGACACAATAGGTCTCGCCAATTTTTCCTCTATGAATAATAAAATCAATCGCTCGGCAATGATCCTCAACATACAGCCAATCGCGAATATTTAATCCATCTCCATAAAGCGGAACTTTTTTTCCTTCTAATAAATTGGTAATGAATAATCCATGCAATTTTTCCGGAAACTGATAGGGACCATAGTTGTTGGAACAATTAGAAATTGTCACTGGCAAATTATAGGTGTGATAATACGACATCACTAAATGATCCGAAGCCGCTTTAGACGCGCTGTAAGGACTTCTTGGATCATATCTTGTATCCTCGTTGAAAGGGGGATCATTTGGACATAACGAGCCGTAGACCTCATCCGTAGATACATGATGAAATCGGATATTTTTTTTCCGAACGATTTCCAATAAATTATGAGTTCCCAAAACATTAGTCCTGATAAAATCGGCTGAGTTCATAACCGAACGATCAACGTGTGATTCAGCGGCAAAATTTATAATCACATCAATATCTTTCATCAGTTCCTCAACAATTTGTTTATCGCCAATATCGCCTTTAACAAATTTATATCTAACGTCACCTTCCACATCTTTTAAATTCTCCAAATTGCCGGCATAAGTCAACCAGTCCAAATTGATTACATTGTAATCCGAATATTTATTAAGAATATATCTGATAAAATTGGAACCAATAAACCCGGCTCCGCCGGTGACTAATAAATTCATAAAGTTACTGTCATTGCGAGGAGTCGCAACGACGAAGCAATCTCGTCGTTATTAAATTAATAATTAATCGGATCAAGTTCTTCATATAAATCATTCCAATTTGGATTCGTCATATTTATTAAACCGACTTTCTTGTTTCTTGATCCACCTTTGATTTGTTTTTCTCTGGCAATAGCATCGAATATGCTGTCATAAGATTCATAGAATACAAGTTTGTTAATATTATATTTTTTTGTAAAGCTATTACGAAATGACTGTTTTTCTTTATGTTCAAAACCGCGACGTATTAGATTATTAGTGACCCCGACATACAGTGTGGTATGATTTTGGTTGGTCATAATATATACATAATACGTACGTTTTTTGTACATATGACAGTAGGTGAACGAGATTGCTTCGCTTCGCTCGCAATGACAGGTGAGATTGCTTCGGTCGTGCGAACTCCCTCGCAATGACAGTTAAACTTTTGACTGTTCGCCACGACTCACTCCCGCCACAATCCCGGCCGCAGCTATACCTACCATCAAAGCCGACCCGCCGTGACTGACGAATGGCAAAGGCACGCCGGTTAGCGGCAATATTCCCACCATAGCGCCCATATTTAACATTGCCTGCCAAACAAACCAAGAAATTATCCCACCGACAATTAAATAACCATATTTATCCGGCGCGCCCTTGGCGATTTTTAAACCCCTTAATCCCAAAAAAATAAACGACAGAATAAAAATCACACTGATTATAAAACCCATTTCTTCGGCCAAGATGGCAAAAATGGAATCGGCCTGCACTTCCGGCAAATATTGATATTTTTGTTTGGATTGTCCATAGCCCAAACCCCACCAACCACCAGAAGCAACCGCCAAAAATGATTGATTAATCTGATAACCAACCCCTTTGGGATCTAATTCCGGGTGTAAAAAAGTGGTAAAACGTTGAACCCGGTAAGGAGCGATAAGCAACAGAATGACAAAAGATACTATAGCAATTAAACCCAAAATTGCCAAGTAAAACCTACGCACTCCGGAGAGGAATAAAATTATAAAAATTATCAACGCTAAAATCGAAAGTGTGCCAATATCTGGCTGTAAACCGATTAAAATAATCGTTGGTACAATCATCAACAATACCGGCACCAAGCCTTCTTTCCAATTATTTAAATCTCTGTCCGGATCAGACAGATAAGCTGATAATAATATTATCACCGCTAATTTGGAAAATTCGGACGGCTGAAAAGTATAGCCGAAAAAAGCGATCCAACTCTGAGCGCCATTGATTGTTAAGCCAACACCGGGAATAAATACCATTACTAACAAAATCAAAGAAATAAAATAGATCAACAAGGAGGCTTTTCTCCAAAAATCATATTTTATTTTTACGCATAAATAAAAAACTACCAAGCCAGGTATTAAACCAAACAATATTTGGCTCCTAATAAAATAGTATGTATCGTGAAATTGGGCGTAGCCAACCGGCGCGCTCGCCGAAGCCAGTATAACTAATCCAAAAATAATAATGCTAAATAATAAAACAAGAAATTTTTTGTCTAGACAATTTGATTTCATAACAATTAACTGTTATCCGCGCACCTGTAAAATCTGAAAGAAATCTATATAAATCTGTGTTTATGAGTTCAGCCGAACCAACAAATACACCTCAACCGATAAATAAATATGAATAATAAATATCCATATTGATAATAAACGAGACAAAAATCTTTCTTTCTTATAAAGTAAACAAGACGCGATTAGGTTAATCAATAGTATAATAATTCCACCCAAAGGTAAATAAAATATTTTCCACCATTCACCTAATAAATCAACGCCAAAAACAATATTGTAATGTAAAAATAACCGCCCGGCTGACGGCTTAATATTTAACAAAATATACATCCAGCAAAAAATTTGTATCCCGATAGTTAAAATTAACGGGACCAAATTACGCCAGTCACGAAAATATAATTTTAAATAGTAGATCATGGTGTTCTATTGTTCTATTGTTCTATTGTTCTATTGTCAAACCACGAAAGTACGCATAACAATTGAACAATTGAGCCATGAAACAATCAGATATTTATCTATATTTTATCACCATTTTGTCCTATTGACAAGCAACTCGATTTTCGTTATAATATTGTCACTTTTTACTTTATAAACCTTAAGAATTCAAAAAAATATGTCACATAAAAAAGCAGGCGGTTCTACCCGGCTGGGACGCGATTCGCAGTCAAAACGACTGGGAGTAAAAATACATGACGGCCAAAAAATCAAAAAAGGGATGATTATCGTCAAACAACGAGGCACCAAAATTCATCCCGGTAAAAATGTGGATAAAGGCGTTGATGACACACTATTTGCCTTAATGAATGGAATAGTTAAATTTACCAAGAAAAAAAGAATGAGATTTGATGGCACATTAAAATTGGCCAAATACGCTAATGTAGTCGCCATAGGATAATACGACATCTTTAAATGTCATTGCGAGGAGTGATCCCGATTCGCATCGGGAGAGCGACGTGGCAATCCCGTTTTATGAATAGATAAACAAAAAAGCGAACATACACAGTTCACTTTTTTTGTTTTGAGTCTTTTCATTATTCAACTCCCCACTCTTTCTTCAACATCTCAATCCCATCTTCCAACCTAACTTTTGGCTCCCAGCCCAATAATTCTTTGGCCTTGGCGTTGTCGGCTTCAATATATTTCATCTCTCCAGCCCGTGACGCGATATTAACAGTTGCACCGCCAATAAGTGTGGCAATTTTATTAACATTGGTTTGCAATCCGGAACCAATATTGATGGCCTCGCCATTTTTAGCATCTGACTGCCAAGCCAAGATATTGGCTTGGACCACATCGGACACCCAAACATAATCTCTAGTCTGCTTGCCATCACCAATTATGGTTAATTTCTTGCCTTTTTTCTTTTGTCCCAAAAATATCGGAATAACCATCGGATAAGCCCCGGTGTCTAACTTACGCGGACCAAAAACGTTAAAATATCTTAAACACACTGTTTCTAGTCCAAATAAACCGTAAAATAGCCGACAGTACTGCTCACCCATTAATTTATGCAAGCCATACGGGCTTATTGGTTTGGGAATAAATTCTTCTTTAATCGGAATATTTTGATTGCCATAGATGGCGCAAGAAGAAGAAAACACCACTTTTTTTACTTTGTTTTCTTTGGCCGCCAATAAAACATTTAATGTCCCACACACATTTATTTCATGAGTAGAAATCGGGTCTTCTATTGAGACCTGCAAACGAGGATCGGCCGCTAAATGAAACACTGCCTCAACTCCTTCAAAATACTTTTTAATTTTTTTATAATCCCTAATATCAGCTTTAACGAACTTCGCCTTTTTGTTAACAAATTCCTTTTTCCCCAACATTAAATTATCTAATACAATAACTTTGTGACCTAAGGCAATCAACTTGTCCGTTAAATGTGAGCCGATAAACCCGGCCCCGCCTGTGACTAGCAAACGCATATAATTATTATTTTATTTTTTCTTTATAATATGTAATTTGTCATTGCGAGGAACGAAGCAATCTCGTTCATAGTTTACAGACAGACGGGATTGCTTCGTCGCTATGGCTCCTCGCAATGACAGGTGAGATTGCTTCGCTTCGCTCGCAATGACAGATAATTTTTATTTACTACCTTTAATAAACGGCGAACCAACCGCGATAATATCAAAACCCTTTTCTTGCAAATCGCCATACCGCTGCTGCCACATTCTCCGACCATCCATAATCAGCGGCCGATTACTTAATTTTAACACACTTTCGGCTAAATTTCTAAATTGCGGCCAATCAGTTGAAATAATAATAACCTCGGCATCCGCAATTGTTTCTTCGGCAACTTTACAATATCGCAACTGATCTGATTCTTGAAAAATGTGTTTAAAATAAACATTAGCCGCCGGATCGTAAATATTCACGTATTTCACCTGCTGTTCAATTAAAAAATTGAGAATAGCGATGCTAGGTGAATTTCGAACATCATTGGTATCTCGTTTAAAAGCGGTGCCTAATAAAGCGATGTTTTTATTTTTCCAGTCCAAGCCGGCCTCCCGCGACGCCCGACCAATAAAAAATTCTAATTGCCTTTTATTTGCCAAATAAACCTCATTTACTAAATTAGCATCCCGCCCTTCTGTCTGCAATTGGTGGGACAACGAACGAGCGTCTTTAATAAAACAACTCCCACCGGCATATAAACTATCATAAAACCCCCAATCGCCAATTCTTTTGTCGGAAATTAAAATATTGCGCAGATTTTCAAAATGTAAATCATTAAATGTTTCACATGTCCGTCCAATCACATCAAAACATAAAGCTAATCGGCTGAATAAATAAAAGTTAGCTAATAATTTTCCAGCAGCCGCCTCCTTGGGATTAGTTTCAATATATCTAACATTTGGAGATTCATAAAACCGTTGATATACCTGACGCATAATTTTAAAATCACGCTCGTTCCACGCCCCAACCACAACTCGGCTCGGTTTTAATGAACCCGAAATGGCTTTTCCTTCAACCAAAAATTCCGGATTGGAAACAACACCAAAATTTATTACACCTTTTTCTTTGAACAGCTCTTCAGTTCTATCAACCATATCAATCGGTACAGTACTTTTATTAACAATGACGACATATTTTTCTTGTTTTGCGTTGTTCCTTTTTTTCAAACTATCCGCTAAGTTTTCCGCTGCCTTAAAATAATAACTTAAATCACTCTCGCCGGTTTCCCCAATTTCCGGAGTGGGCAGACACATAAAAACAGTGTCGCAATCATTTACAAATATTTCTAATTCTGCATAGTAAGTTGTAAATTTTATATTCTCTTTATTTCTAATCAATAAATCACTCAACCCTTCTTCAAATAAACAATTTCCTATCTTGTCTCTGTCGTTAGAGCTAAGCGCGTCAATTTTCTTCTGGTCAATATCATAAACCAAAACATTATGGCCACTTGAAGCCGAAACCGCCGCTGAACAAGCGCCGACGAAACCGGAACCGATGTAAAGTATATTCATAAATAAATTAAATTGCTAAATTATTAAATTGTCATTCCCATGGTTATCTGTCATTGCGAGGAGTCAGCGAGATCCCTCGCTCTCGCTCGGGACAGGCTCCGCAATCTCGTTGTCCAACAATTTAACAATTTAGCAATTTAACAGTATCTCACGCCTCCCACTGTTCCATATACTGCTTAAACTTAGTAATACGAATCGCGTCGCGCGCGTCAAACAAAAACGGTGCCATATCTTTGGCTAAATCAGAAAAATTAAGTTCGTCGCATCTTTGTAAAATTTTTGTTTTTAATTCTGATAATGTATTTATTCCGGCTTTTTGTTTTAGATATTCAAGATTTGGTTTGGTAATACCGTCCAAAAAGACAAAATCAAAAAAATCTCGCCCCTTGGCGCGGTGTCTTTCTAGAAGAGCAATGGATTTTTGCGACATCAAAATATCTTTTGGATTCACTAATACTTCTCCAACAATTCCATATCTGTTAAAGAATTTTCGTTCAGGTTCAAAAACAAAATTCTGACTGACGGTATCTACTTTAATTAATATTTTTTCATCAGCATGAGGCGACAACCGATTTTTATACAATAAATTTCCAAATCTAATGTAACAATGAAATGCTCCTTTGTATTTGATTAAAGAATCTATAATAAAACCTTGATTTTCTAAATCTTTAATTACTTTCTCAATTAATATTTTAAAATCGCTTTCTGACAGACCAAAATTATCAAAATCCAAGTCTTCGGAAAATCTTGAAATACTATAAAAAAAACGCAAACACGTCCCGCCGATAAAACTCAATTTCCCAACCGGAGCGTATTGAAAAATTAATTGCAAAATCAACGACTGCAAATATTCGGCCATTGCTTGTCTTTCTTTTTTTATTGGAAAACCGATTTCGTCCGCAAACACTAAAATTTGTTCCAAATTAAGCATATTAATAAATAGCTAAATAATCTTTAAAATCACTTAGTCGCTTTTTTAATCTTTTGTTATTATAAAGATCGGACAAACAAAAAATATCTTTCCAATTTAAGTTTTTCTTTATTTCATTCTCATGGAAACGCGCTTCTTTAAAATCCGCTTCTGATTGTAATTTATTTGGATTGAGATAAAATAAATCCACAAAAGCTTTTTCCGGCGTAGCGATATAAAACATTTTCCCAATTTTCTCTTTTTCATTTATAGCTACAAAACCGGTAAATACTGACGATTTGAGATGTTGATAAAAAAAAGTATTATTCTCTATATTAATTTTTTTTGTGCCTTTAGACGTAACCGATGTCACATGAAAAGGTATGTCGACTGTCAAATTATAATAATACAAAGCATATTCCAAAGATATATACGAAGGCTGACGCAAATGATTAGCGATAAACTCTTTATTAACCTCCGCTCTGTTAAATAAAAATAAACCTCCAATTAAACGCTTTAAGTGTCCGTCTTTGACCCATTTAGATAATTGATAAGGAAATACCTTAAAACCAGCCATTTCTATATCTTTACTAGAAAAAATGGGTTTTGGCTTAATTAGGGCATTTTCTATATTGATATATTTCATTTTCTTATCATTTTTGATAATAAATAGAAACGTAAGCAATGATATTATAACCACTTTTTAGATAAATTCCAATCATTTACCTGTGGATAACTCCACACGTATCCAGTTTAGACACAATGGCCACATGGTTAAGCGAAATTTTTGCACAATTATTTCGTAACTGGATACGAGTCGATAACTCATCTAAAATATTCAATTGTTTTTAATAATCCATCTTTTAGCAATAATTTTAATCCT
>CAYHSR010000021.1:0-9213 GCA_964359335.1 uncultured Gammaproteobacteria bacterium
TTACTAGTACTACATCAACGGTTACTAGTACTACATCAGCGGTTACTAGTACTACTGGTACTGGTACTATTGGTACTACACCAGCTGTTACTACCATCTCCACATCTACAAATAATAACTATGGCAATAATACATTATCACAAACTACACCAACATTAGATATTTTATCGGATTATGATATACAAAACGTTGTCAAAACAATAATTAATTTTCTAAAATATCAACAAGATGATGATGGAAAAATAATTGATGGCGCAATTTCTGATTGGTTGGTTATGAATTTTGCGGCAGCCAACTCTAACCCTTATGAAATTAAAAAGGCCACTACTTCGTTGGGAGAATATGTTAATAAATACCAAATTACAACCACAACTGAGGGCGCTAACGCTAATCTCTGCGCTAGTTATCCAAGACATTTATTGGCTTTGTTGGCCAATGGGATAAACTACAATGACAGTAAAATTTCTAACCTTGTCAACCAAATAAAGAGCAAGGATTGTTTTATTGATAATGATTACGGTAAAAATTATGGCTATGGCATTAATGATGACATATTCGCCCTAATAGCATTATTGGCCAGCAATGAAAATCCTCACTCGGAAATAATAACAAAATTAATAGAATACATCAGCAAAAACCAAAACTCAGAAAACGGATCATTCACTTGGGGCTGGGGGCCTGCCAGCGACGCGACAGGAGCTGCCATAAACGCATTGCAATATGCTAAAAAACAAGGAGCTGACATAAATAACAATATTATTAGCAAAGCCACTGCTTTTTTGAAAAATAATCAATTGCGTGATGGCGGATGGAATGATTTTGCCACATCTTCGTCCGATGTGCTGACTACCAACTGGGTAATTATGGGAATAACATCCTTGGGACAAAACCAAACAGAGTGGTTTAAACAAGATAGAAATCCTTGGCATGTATTAGCTGGCCAATTATTTGATACTGGATGTTATGTTTCAATTTGGTACCCGGGAACCATAGATTGGTTTTCCACTAAACACGCGCTACAGGGTCTGCTCGGTAAAAGTTGGCCTATTATTTCAACATTCAAACAACCAACTGATACTTCCAGCCAACAATATAATAACCAACAACAAAATTCTAACAACGGAGGAACAGCATCTGATATGGATAAATCCCTCGCATCATCAACTACTCCATTAACTATGACTACCTCATCAATTGTCTCCACCACGATATCCACAGCCACTTCAACACCTACAACAACGACCCTATCAAACACAACTAATCCATCGACGGTTATCAATGATAAAAAAATAGAAAGAGATGAAATGGAAGAAGAGATAAAAGAATATTGGGATGAAAAAATGAGTGTTAAAATGATAGATAAAGAAATAACGAAATATGAAGATAAAAAAAATGAAAATGAAGAGATAGGGCGATATAACACACAGCTGGACGGAGAACAATTGAGTGATAAAAAAGTTGAACAAATTTTGTCGTCAAATAAAAATATTCCCAAAAGCGAACAAAAAACAGTTGAACACCTAATTGATACACTGCCAATAGATACCCCAACGCGCGCTAAAGCCAAAAAAGCGTTGGCGATTTCCGGCAGCGGCGCTTTGGCTATCGGTTTATATTTAGGTTTTAAATTGTTGAAAAATTTGGTATAATTATATAATTAGTGATGCATTTTTACACTGCTTCACATGCCCACCAGTGCCATGCGTTGGCAGGCGGGTTGTTACATTGTTATACAATCATCAACCACTTAACACATAATATTCAATATTTAATTCAACACACTGCGATATGAAACAAATTATAAAAGATAGAATAATTAATTCACTTCCCGCCATACTTCTCATCACAATCGGCATCGCTGGCCGTTTTTTACCACATCCGGCTAACTTCGCGCCAATTGGCGCATTGGCTATTTTCGGCGCTATCTATTTGCCAAAAAAATGGTCGCTGATTGTGCCATTAGCCGCTATGTTGTTCTCTGATATCTTCATCGGCTTTTATTCTTGGCCGATTATGATTTCGGTCTATGGCTCTTTCGCGCTAATGTGGCTGATTGGAAATAAAATCAAAGATAATAAAAAATTCCACGCCATTTTGTGTGGAACCGTATTGGGAAGTATTTTATTTTTTTTAATCACAAATTGGGCGGTTTGGGCATTTGGAACAATGTATACCCACAATATTGCCGGTCTGACGCAAAGTTATTATCTGGCCGTCCCCTTCTTCCGCAATAGTTTACTGGGAGATTTATTTTATGTATTTATTCTCGTCGGTGGAATGGAAATGGTCCTCTTATTAAAACAATGGGAGAATGGAACGATCGCGCAACGGCATTGATCATCCGTATGGTAAATCCTTATTAAATTTACTCTCGTCCGTCTTCACTGATGTCTTAGCTTCATCTGTGGAAGAATCGGGCCAATAATCCGATTCTGTTTTAATTTGCCCGGAAGCGTCAGTAATTAACTCCGCTTTTTGTGATTTAGCTGTTTCGGTTTCTTCAACCGGTAAATTGAATGATGATTCCAAAGACAATCCACCTGGTGGCTCAGCTCGTTTGCTGGCAATTTTTTGAATTAAAGGTGTCTTAACAAAAGCTAGCGGGAAATGCCACAAAGTTGCCAATTCTTCCACATTTAAAATATATGGATTGGTTAACATCTTGGCTTTTCGGGTTTTAAAAGCCTTAATAAACAGATTGGCTTTGTTCGGTTTTTTTAGATCCGCTTTCGCTACCGGCACAAGACCATTTTGACTAGTATTGTAAAATTGATTCATGGAGCCGACAAACCCGCTGACGCATTTAGCCGGATTAAATACCGGCTTCTTTGCCGAATATAAGACACGTACTTTTGTTTTAAAACCAATTTTAGAAATCTTATTTTCAATCGCCTCAACTACTGTGCGCGTGCCAGGCGTTATCTCAACTCGCTTGGTCTCCGCGGCGGCTGATTCAGCGCCTGGTTCAAAATTCCATTCCCAAATTTTCATTACTTCTTGCCCCACCTTCATTGGCAGGCTTGCAATAAAATCCAACGGGTTTTTTTTAGCCGCCGATTCGATTGGAGAAAAAACTCCCTTGGCCAAAGTAATTCCCGCTTCTTTCCAATGATTATCAATAGGCATAACAATAATCTGTAACCAAAAATTTTCTCCCGCGCCAATTCTACTAAAATTTTCTAATATAGACCCCATCGGATCATGAAAAACACTATCCTTGCTGATCATATGCTCAAAATACTCATAAGTTCTAATTGGATAGGACTCAACTTGCGCCAAACCAAACTCTAAACCAAAAATATCATAATTATCATCTGGAAAATGATTGGGTACATTTTCAACATAATCTTCCACCTCGGTAATTTCGGCCGCTGGATACTGAGCATACACCGCTGCCTCCACTAAGTCGCGATGTTCAAACTCACAGCGGATTAAAAATTGAATATAACCCTCAATGCTAACAACCTCCAAACTAAACCACTTTTGTCCCTTGCCTTTCCAATACTTATCAACCACGCCGATACTTTCCAACGCCCCGCTAAAATGAGAAAACATTTGTTCAACCGCTTTCGGACTTTGCACCAACTCTTCCGGTATGTCAACTGCCAAAACCACCCATTTCCAATTAGCCCCGCTTTTGGAACCGCGATAATCAGCCCAAAACATAGATCCCATAAAAAAAAATATCAAAGCCAAGACCACCCAACCGCCAATCGCAAAAATAAACTGAAACATATTCCAAGCCGGCCAGGTTAGAACATTGGCCCAAAAAGATAAATCAGCGCTAACCCCAAACGGAAGCTGGACAATCAACGGCATAGGTCTATTTATCAATTATTTTATAAACTCCGCCGTAAATCACTAAAACAATAAAAACCGTCCACCAAATTCCCAAAATACCGGAAATATAACCAGCCAAAAAAGCTAACAGACAAATGATGGTAGCCAAAATGGCAACTAAATGACGAACTAAGTTATCGGACATACTGAGTTTTTCTAAGTATTATTGGGTAATAACATTTACGCTGGAGGAAACGACCTTATTTGGCGCGAGTATTGCCGGTTTTTTGATGGGCAATTTTCCTTTATTCAATATCTCTAATTTTTTCTTAACGGCCTCGCCGTTATCTTTGGCTTTTTCCTTTAAATCCTCTTTCTTGTCCTTATATATCTCACGATTTGCTTTTAATGTTTCTTTTCTATCCTCCCATAAATCTTTAATAGCTCCGGTGCTGGTTACGCTGCCGTCCTTTATTTTTTTCAACAGCTCCTGCTTGTCAGCCTGATAATCTTTAATATCTTGTAATTTTGTTTGTACCATAGTTCTCACATTTTCTAAACGTCGCAGAGTGCTGGATGGGATATTGGGATTGTTTTTAATTTTATCAATAAATTCCTCTCGCTGCTCTATCGCCTTAGTTCGTATTTCCTGTAACTTTTCCGCTTTTTCGGTCGGCAATCTTTCTTCCATTTTGTCCAAAACCTTTTCTCGATGAATTTGATGAGTGGCCAAATTTTTAATTAACTCCCGCTTGCGGGCCTCTGGATGATTGATCCATTCGTCTTTGGATTCTTCCAGCTTGGCAATATGTTCATTGGCTTTTTCCACCCTCTTCTGCGCCCACGCCTGTTTTTTGGCGTCAGTCGTATTGGCAGAAACATACTCGGCAATTTTAATATTTTCTTCCGCGAACTGTATTCTTTTTTCGGCTTTTTTAACCGGATCAAAAGTTAAATTCACCACTATCACCTCTTTGACACCACGCCACCACAAACCCCAACCAGTTGGCATCTTAGTTACTGCTTGCACAACAACACCAACCAAAGCATCGTCAGCCGTATTATTGGCCGAAGTGCTTGTTTGGGCGTTAACCGCGCCAGCCAGCAATAAAATTGCCAACGTGGCTATGATGGAAAAATTGTATATTTTTCGCATATCATTATAAATTAAGAATAATATCCCCCATTCTTTATTTATTATACCATAATTTAATATCGAGGCATAATCCCTAATACCTGGCCATGAGAACAAAAACCTTATCTCCGGCTTTAACCGGCTTATTTAATAACAAGCCAACCAGACCGCCCTTTGACGCGCGCGAAACTTTTTGCCCATTGATCTGCATTGAATCAACAGTTTGCGTTAAATATGTTTGGACACCGGCAATCATAATCTGCTGGCCATTGACTAATCCTTGATGATCAAAACAAATTTCCGCCACTTTAATCTTGGAATAATAATGCTTGACATAACCAATTAAAATTTTTTTGATCGGAGATAAATTATCGGCCTGGTCGTAACTAATACCATCTCGGCTGGGGTCGCCAAAATAAAAACCGGTATTAAAACCACGATTATAAACATCGGTCAACTGACGCTTCCACGCCGCCACTTTTTCTTTAGTAAATGTTTTAGCAAAATAACTATCAATTGCCTCGCGATAACAACGAGCCGTCACTTCCACATAGAGAGGGTCGCGCTTACGGCCTTCAATTTTAAACGCATTGATACCAGATCTGATTAACTCCGGTATGTGTTCGATCATACACAAATCCTTAGCGCTTAAAAAATACTTGCCCTCACTGACTATTTTATCTCCTTCTTCGTTTTGTAATACCCAGCGTTTACGGCATGGCTGGGCGCATTGGCCGCAATTAGCGGATTTTCCGTATAAATAGGCCGAAAATAAACAACGACCGGAAATTGAATAGCACATCGCTCCGTGGATAAAAGTCTCTATTTCCAAATTGCCAACTTTATTTTTTAACAGCTTAATTTGTTTTAAGTTCATCTCTCTGGCTAACACCACCCGCTTAGCTCCTAATTTTTTATAAAACAAAGCGGTTTGATAATTAGAAATATTGGCTTGAGTAGAAATGATAAAAGGTATTTTAATTTTACGAGCAATGACAATCGCCGCCGGATCCCAAACAATTACCGCGTCCACTCCAATCTGCTTGGCTTTTTTAATTATTATTTCCACTGATTTTATATCCTCATTATATAAAACACAATTAACTGTTAAATAGGCCTTAATGTTAGACTTATGACATTGCTTCACAAAAACGCCAATATTATTTAAGTTTATATCCGACAAACCAGCACGCATACTTAACGAGTCCACTGAAAAATAAACCGCGTCGGCATACTTTTTACAAGCCTCTAAGCCGGCCAAATTATGAACAGGAGACATTAATTCTGGTTTTAGCATAATTTATTGGAATGTTGTATTAATATTATTTTATTGACTTTTTTATCATAATATGGTCTAATATACGCAGACAAAGACAAAGGAGATGAGATGCAAAAACCTGACATAGAAATAACAGATACACGAACCGGATATGAGATGAGACTTACTACTAATAACGGACGTACTATTAGAGTATTTTTGTCAAAAACAAAAAAAAATAATAGTAAAAGATATCTCTTATTCTTTATATTTGGGTGGTGTCTTAACAACGATATGAAGATAAAAGACGTCATCCAATTATTAGGAAAAGCCAGAAAAATATTGGAAAAATAAAGCAGGCTATGTCTTAGGTTATCAACACCGCCCGACGCTGGTAGAGTCGGGCGGTCAATACATTTTTTAATTGTTGTTTTTAATTAGACCTTTTTTAATTCCTTCTTTATCTGCCGATAATCGGGAAAAGCCAGAGAAACCAAATCCCAAAATTTTCTTGAATGATTCAACTGCCCTAAATGACAAAGTTCATGCACTATAATATATTCAGCCAACTTTTGTGGTAAATAAACCAACCGATAACTAAAATTTAAATTTTTATTTTTTGAACAGCTGCCCCAACGGCTTTTTTGATTTTTAATCCGGATTTGATTATGTTTAAACTTATAAACTTGATTATATTTAACTATCGTCTTCGTTACTAACACCAAGGCTTGGTTTTTCAATTTTAAATAGGATCGACGGTCGCGCCGAGGTAAATTAGACGCGTATCTCTTTTTAACAGTTAATTTTTTAACTGTCTTTAAAATCCAGTCAATTTTCTTGCCAACAAAATTATCGGCCTGAATTTGAGGTATAAACCACGGACGAACGACTGTCACCTGTCCACAGGAAGTCACGGTAATTCTTAAACAACGCGCGCGCGGACTGACTTTGTGTCGATAACTGATCATAATCAAGCTTTCAAGAACTCCTGCCAAATTTTGTATAATTTAGTCGTGGAAACCAAATCGCCAACATTATAACGAGCAATATCTAAAAATTTTTTTTGAGCGAACAACTCACCCACCTGATCACCGCTAAACTCTTCTTTGGGCGATTCAATCCCAAAAGCACGACAGAACAAATGCAAATTTCCCTTTCTTTGCGACGCGCCATAAAAACTCAGCTGGTCCAACAAATCAATATGTTTAGCGCCATACCGTTGCGAACCCAAATAACGATTAGACATTAAATCCTTGGTCGGTTTAACTTGGTGGATGGCGGAGCGAATTAACATAAATGGCACGTCAAAACTCCGGCCGTTGAAACTAACGAACTCCTCGTATTTTTGCGCCAGATCCCAAAATTTTATTAACGTCTCTTTCTCGCTCATCGCCTTTAATTTACACCCGCGCTCCTCAATTTCCTGACTATCTTTTTCTCCCGGCGCTTGATAATAGACCGCTCCCTGTAATTTTTCGGAGTCATAAACGCCCAAAGCGACAATTTCACCGGTCAACGGAGAAAATCCCAAACCATTTTTAATATCTTTAATCATGATGTCTTTTTCTTCGTTGTTTTTAGCTACCCGATCCACCCATCGAGTTAAGCTATGTTGTGTGGTATCGTCTAATGCGTCAAAATTTTCCCCAATGGTCTCTATATCAAAAATTAGCGCGGACATATTGTAATTAGTTAGTTAAATTCAATGTAATTATACTACATCTGAGCTATAAAACAAGACTTACTCTTTACATCCTCACGATAAGAATGCTATAATATTATAGTCTAATTTTTAGCTAAAAATTCTATGCGTAAAAATACATTGATCATTAGCATCCTATCTATCGCTCTATTAGTTATGATTGGAGCTGGTTGTGATAAACAAAAAACTATCCAGCCAATCAAAACTACCGCTAACAACACCATTTCGGTCACCGAACCAAATAATCTAAATAATTCACCTAATAATACTCTAATCGCTACTCCAACTAATGAAGCAGACCCAACTTTGACGCCAAAACCGAGTCCGACACCGACTCCAACACCACAACCAAAACCTGTACCAACACCAAAGTCTGCTCCGACTCCAACACCAAAACCAACTCCAGCTCCGATTCCACAACCAGCTCCAACACCACAACCTACTCCCGCTCCTACTCCTACTCCTAAACCAATTCCAAAACCTATGCAAATTTCTTCACCAGCTTTTTCTTATGGCAATCTTATCCCGACCGAATATACCTGCGTTGGTTCAGATATTAATCCACAATTAAATATAGCAGACACGCCCGAAGGCACAAAATCATTGGCCTTGATTATGGATGATCCGGACGCTCCCAATGGCACATGGGTGCATTGGGTGATGTATAATATTGATTCAAAGACAACGATCATTGCTAAAAACAACGTCCCGACAGGAGCCACCCAAGGTGTGAACAGCTGGGGCAATGCCAATTACGGCGGTCCTTGCCCGCCATCGGGCACTCATCGCTATTATTTTAAAGTTTACGCCTTAGATACTATTCTGTCTTTAAACAACGCCACTAAAGCGCAATTAGAATCAGCTATGAGCGGACATATTTTAAAACAGGTAGATTTAATGGGAAAATTTAGTAAGTAATGAATAAAAAAATATGTTATATTTATTTTTAGATATGATTCCCAGCTACAAAACCAGTACTCCATGCCACTTGCAAATTATAGCCGCCAGTTGGACCGTCTATATCTAAAACCTCGCCGCAAAAATATAATCCTTTTGTTATTTTTGATTCCATTGTTTTAGGATTCACTTCTTTCAGATCCACCCCGCCGGTCGTTACAATCGCCAAATCATATCCTTTTAATTGAGTGGGCGTCAATTCTAAATTTTGCAATAATTTCACCAGCGATCCACGTTGATTTTTATCTATTTGATTAACTTTCATCCCGGGATCTAAACCGGATAATTTAATAATAATGGCAATTAATTTTTTGGGTAATAATAAATCAAGAGCGTTTTTAAACTGTTTATTATTAAATTGAACAAAATCCCGCTGTACGC